>JAQSYT010000325.1 GCA_029256065.1 Paenibacillaceae bacterium | reverse complement strand
GATATTAAGCTGAATATGCCTAATTACGTGAAGGCGTTGGAGGCCGTTGACAAAACCGCCTGGGAAATCGGCTTGTACAAGGGCCAGAACTATGGCGTGCCCCGGGTCTATCTGGGCGGGTTAAACGGCTTCCTGCCTGCGTACAATGAGCAATGGCTGAAGAAAATCGGCTTTACCTCCACACCCAAAACCTTGGCCGAGGTGGAGGATGTGCTGAACAAGTTCGTCAATAATGATCCCGACGGCAACGGCAAGAAGGATACCTACGGCCTTGGGGGCAGAGGAAAGCTGACTAACCAGCTGTTCCCCAGCATTTTTGCGGCCCATAATGTGGCTCCATACCAATTCCGGTTAGGCACCGACGGCAAAGCGGAATATGGCGGTGTGTCTGAGGATGCACGCTCCACACTGAAGCTGCTGGCCAAATGGTTCAAGGCCGGCTACATCGATCCTGAATTCATCACCTCTGACAATAACGAGAACAACCTGAAGGTTGCCAACCAGAAAATCGGCATGCTGGACAATGTTCAACCCGGCAATACGTATCTGGAATCCGGCTATATCGGCAAAGCCGCTTACGAAAAAGGGCTAAGCTTTATTCCGGGCTCGATTGTCTCCAAGGACGGACAGCTCCATGCTATCGCTTATGGCGCCCGTCAGGCGCCGATCCTGATCGGAGCGGATGCGGTGAAGGACAAGGCTAAGCTGGCCAAAATTCTGCAGCTGCTGGAATACGCGTCCACCACGGACGAGGGCTGGCTGTTGACACAATACGGCCAGGAAGGGGTCAATTACACCAAAGACCCCCAAACCAATCTGGTTACAGCCAGTACGGATCCGGATAAAGTTGGGACCAAAGCAGGCGCGTCCGGCTACTACAATATGCTGGGCGGGGTGGACCGCTCCAAAACCAAGTTTAATACGAAGCCTGTCTATGATGAATTGGCCAAGAAGTATTACACCGATCCCGGCATCAAGCTGATTACCGACCTCATTGGGCCTACTTCTCTTACCAGCAAGCCGAAATATTGGACCAATCTGCAGACCCTCCAGGACAGCTACTTCATTAAGGCGATATTGGGTGAAGTGAATACGGATGGCGACTTTGACACCTTCAAGGCCAACTGGCTGAAATCCGGCGGCCAAGAGGTCACCAACGAAGTAACCAAGGTAAATGAGGAACGCAAGAAGAAATAAGAAACCGGCAGGCACAGGACTGGAGCATAAGCAAGACGTTCCGGTCCTTCCTGTATCCGGAAGCCATAAGGGAAGGACAGAGTATACATCATGAATGGGCAGGTAAAGGTTTATCCCGCTCCGGCGGAGGCTGCATCCAACCCGGATTATACGGTGCGCATCAGAGTACCGGATGGGGAATGGCACGAGCTGTTTACGTATGAGGTTCTTGTGGATATGCATCATGTGCGGAAATCCTCTATGGTCACCTTTGATTTTGATGGTGCTGTAGAGGTGGAGGTGGTGTGCAGCAGGGGAACACCCAAGGAGGTGCAGCTCAGGCCGAAGGCACTGGGCATTGTTCCCCGTCTGGAGGGAACCCGGGTTTTGTTCCGGCTGGACCGTCCCTGCAAGCTGAGTGTGGAGGCGGACGGCGATCGGTTCCATAACCTTCATGTATTCGCCAACGGAATGGAGAAGGATGCACCCCAACCGGAGGATACTGGTGTTGTGTATATCGCGCCAGGTGTCCATAAAAGCGCCGATCTGGTGCAAAGGTTGAGTGGAGTGGTGAACAACGCTGCAGAGCCGGCTGTCCTTTATTTCGGACCGGGCTTCCACCGGCTGGAGGATGGGCCCCTGCCCATTCCCTCCGGTAAGACGGTCTATCTGGCGGGAGGCTCCATGGTTGCCGGTTCCATGCTGTGCAAGCATGTGGAGGATGTCACCATACGGGGACGGGGAATCATCTTTTTGCGGGATATAGAGAAATCCACCTATTGGCGGAGTGTTCAAATCGATTTTTCCAGGAATATCAGAGTGGAGGACATTATATCGGTTGATCCGCCCCATTACAGTATTCATCTGGGCCAGTCGGAGCAGGTGTATATCCGCAATTTCAAATCCTTCAGCACCCGTGGCTGGTGTGACGGCATTGATATGATGTCCTGTAAGGATATCCATATTGAGGATGTGTTCCTGCGCACCTCTGATGACTGCATTGCCGTTTACGGCAGCAGAAGAGCATTCAAGGGCGATACACGCTCCATTACGGTCCGAAATTCCATTCTGTGGGCGGATGTGGCCCATCCGGTGAATATCGGGTGCCACGGCGACCATGGCGGCGAAGGCGATAGGATTGAGGATATCCATTTTGAACAAATAGATATCCTGGAGCATCATGAGCCGCAGGAGGGGTATTGGGGCTGTATGTCCATTAATGTGGGTGACAAAAACACCGTGCAGGACGTCAGCTTCCGCAATATCCGGGTGGAGCCCTTCGAGCTGGGGCGGCTGATCGATATCCGTGTGCTGCAAAACGAAAAGTATAATCCCCATCCAGGCCAGGCGGTCCGGAATATTGAATTTGACAACGTCAGCTTTGACGGGGAATGTCCCCATCCTTCGGTAATTGAAGGTTATGACGGGAGCCGTACCGTGGACGGCATCGTATTCCGCAGCCTGCGGATCAACGGCAGAACAGTCCGCTCACCTGAAGAAGGCCATTTTGTAATCGGCCAACATGCGCATCATATTGCTTTCGAGGAATGACCGTGTTACGGGCAGTACAAAGCCGGGCCATAAGCGGAAGACTTATGGTCCGGCTATCATAAGGGAGGTTAGTTATGAACATCAAGCAATATATGGGGTTCAAAAGGCTATGGAGTCTGCTGCTGACAGTAACGCTGATTGCAGCGTATTTGCCGTTTGGACAGCAGAAGGCGGAGGCAGCTGACCTTGCTCCCGCCGGCTCGGACAAGGTTGTGATTACCCCCGTCACCTCTGCGGAGGGCTTCACCCATCCGGGCATCGGGTTAACCAAGGAAATTCTCGAGAATGCCCGGACGCAGGTCATCGCCAAACAGGAGCCGTGGTATTCCTATTACGTAACGATGAGCCAATCCGGCTACGCCGCCAGCACCTTCTCCGCCAATATATTCGGCAGCGCCAACGGGGATGGCACAGATAATCCGAAGAAGCGGAATGTAAACGGCAAAGGCGAATTTGTGGCGGATGGATTGAGAGCGTATACACAAGCGCTGATGTATTACTTTACCGGTGAAGAGTCCTACCGGTCCAATGCCATGCGGATCATCCGCTTATGGTCCCAGATGGACCCGGCCCAATATTCCTATTTTACGGATTCCCATATTCATATGGGCATTCCCCTTAACCGGATGGTCACAGCAGCGGAAATTCTGCGGTATACCGGGGCTGAAGGGGAGAACCCGAACTGGACGTGGACGGAGGCGGACACGGTACAGTTTACCGAAAATCTGATCAAGCCGATGATTGCTACGTATTGTTATTTTAACGATAAGTTCATGAATCAGCATCTGTATCCGCTTATCGGAGCTGTATCCGGCTATATCTTTATGAATAACCCGGAGCGGTATGCGGAGGGGGTGGAGTGGCTTACGGTGAACCGGACTGCACCGGACCAAGGGCAAAACGGCTCCATCAAACGGTTATTCCGGCTGGTGACGCATAATGAGAACACCGGGGAGCCATTGGAAGCCCCCAGAGTCCAGCATGTGGAGATGGGACGGGATCAGGCCCACGGTGCGGGAGATCTTACCAATGTAGAAATTTTGGCCCGATTATTAGAGGCTCAGGGGACGAAGGTGGATCCTGAGCTGGGAACCATCTCCACTTCCGGAAATGCTGTAACCGCTTACGCCTTTCTCGGCAACCGGGTTCTGGCTGCATCGGATTATTTCGCCCGCTTTATGCTGGGGCATGATACCCCGTGGACACCTGTCATCGCCCGTTACGATAATGGCGTCCCCATTGTTTATCAGATTCTGTCCGGCAACTACCGGGGACGAATCGGCGGCAATGTGTACGGCCAGTATTATTACTACAAATACAACCTGGGTCTGGATCTGGAAAAGGAAGCTCCGTATTATGCCGATATGTTCAAAAAACGGCATATGTTTTGGTGGGAATCACCTGATGGAGGAGCCGATTATTGGCTGTTTATTCCCCAGGCAGCGGCGCAAGAGGGCACATCCACATTGCCGAAGGTTTCCTCCGGCGGTTTGCAGGAAATGGAGTACCGGACTGCCACGGATTTGAATGGGCAGAAGCACGCCTCAACCGCAGTGGATGAAGACGGGGTATCGTATGTCAGAATTCAAGCAACAGAGGAGGGCAGCAGTGTATCGTTAGTGGCCTCCGGCACAGCCTTGAAGACGGTGGCATTGAAATTCCGCACCAATGGGACGGCCCGGTTAGAGATGAATGGCTGGAAAGATAATGGATTGGTGCTGCCGGATACCAACGGACAATGGCAATACGCTGTCCTCAGCATGAATGATCTCCAGAGTCTGGGGGATCTGATTTATCTCAAGGCAACCGGAAACGGCACACTCGTTGACGTGGACCATATTCTCCTGGATGCAGCAGCACAGCTGACGCCTCCGGTATTTGCGGCGGGCAAGTCTGACTTGAATCTATATGCTTATGCCGGCTCGCAGGCTATCCTCAGCTATGATTTCTCGGCTGTGGATGTGGGTGTGGGGGAACGTGTAGGCTATCAGATGGACAACAAACCTGAGGGAGCCTTGTTCGATGAAACCACAGGGGCCTTCTCTTGGAAGCCTGAACAGCCGGGAAGCTACTCCCTGGTGGTAAGCGCCGGTGACGGGACCTCTATTATGGCCAGATCAGTGAGCATCACCGTAGCCAATGACCGTCAAGGAGCGGTAATAGCGGCAATTGCTCCGTATAAACCGGAGGCGCATTATATTTCTGCCACATTGGAACCTTTCCAAGCGGAATATGCGAAGTCTCTCCAAATGCTGCCAACAGCGGCGGATGAGGAATTTTATAGCCAGCTATCCAAATTGAACAGCGCGGTCCAGGGGCTGCGGCTGCTGACCCCGCTTATGGATGACGGGAGTATGGATTACGTCAATATGGGAGTCACCTCCACCTTCGGCACCCAAATTGCCAGCTTGGTGGATAACGCTCCAGACAGCTTCGCAGGTTATTATCTGACAGGTGACCGCAGCTTTATAATCGACTTCGGTGCAGATTTCAAGGTATCCGCCGATGCCGTTAAGCTTCAGGTGAGAGCCGGGTTCCCGGAACGGATCGGGGGGGCAGCCTTATACGGCTCCAATGACAGGGAAAACTGGACCCGCTTGACCCCGGGTCGTACGGTTGCAGCGGATGATATGCAGGAGCTGCAGGTGAGCGCGGAGCTGCGGCAGAATCAGTACCGGTTTTTGCGGCTGCATATGAATGATGAGCCTACCAGCACCATGTTTGAATTATCGGAGCTGCGGATTATAGGCACCCGCCATGAAACCCATAACAAGCTGGCGTCGGTTTTCGTCAGTTCTCCCCAAGCTGTCCAAGGCCGGGTCAGCACCGGGAACACGGTGTCCGTTTCCTTCACGTCCAACGAACCGATTACGGACGTACAGGTGGCTATACAAGGACAACAGGCGGCAGTTATTTCACCGGATCAGCGGACATGGACGGCGTTTGTGGCTATGGACAGCACGATGGCTATGGGCAAGATACGGTTTACTATTGACTACAAAACGGCCACCGGCATCTCTGCGGATACCGTCATGTTCACCACGGACAATTCTTCGCTGTACTACATCAACCGGTCCGGATTCCTTGATGTTTCCAAGCTGGCTTCCGTGACGGCCTCCAGCGCGGGCTACGGCAGCGGCGGGCTGCCGGCTGACAAGGTGGGTTCCCTGCTGTTTGACGGCAATACGGCAACCTTCGGCGACCTTGCTTCCGGTACCGACGCCTACTATACAGTGGATTTCGGTGAAGGGGCTTCTGTCCGGCTCAACGGTGTA
>JAQSYT010000324.1 GCA_029256065.1 Paenibacillaceae bacterium | reverse complement strand
GATGGAGCTCTCCTTCGAACGGGAGATTAGCCTTCATCCACAGGCGGACGTCACGTTCCTTGTGTACGGCAACGGGAAACAGCTGAAGCAGATGCTGATTAATTTGCTGGACAATGCCATTAAATACAGCTCCCAGCCAGTGGAGATCCATCTGGAGCGGGAAGGCGGTTGGATTCATCTTGACGTCCGGGATCAGGGGGATGGAATCGGAGAAGATCACCTGCCAAGGATTTTCGAGCGGTTTTACCGGGTAGATGAGGCCAGAACCCGCAGCACCGGAGGAAGCGGGCTGGGTTTATCCATTGTGGAGCGGATCGTGAAGAAGCATGGCGGGACGGTGAGTCTGGAGAGCATACAGGGGTCAGGAACTACAGCCGCCGTCAGGCTGCCCTCTTATATGCAGGAAGACCGCCCTGAAGAACCGGGCGGCCTGTAGCTGGTGAAGCCAAGATTAGTTGATGACGCGGCGGGCGGTGATATAGTGGGAGCTCCACCACGAGGAGTTCAGGCTGGAGTACTTGACTCCTCCTGCGCCATAGGTGTGCAGAATCTGACCGTTGCCGGCATAAATGCCTACATGGCCGATTTTTCCGCCGGACTTGGTGGTGGAGAAGAATACCAGATCTCCCTTGCGAAGATTGCTTTTTGAAACGAATTTGCCGCTCGTGGCTTGGTCACGGGATTCCCGCGGCAGGGAGATGCCTACTTTTTTGAACACATATTGGGTAAAGGATGAGCAATCAAAAGTAGAGGTAACTCCGGAACGTGATCCGAACTTGTATGGAGTGCCAAGATAGCGTCTGCCGATGGAAATGACGCTGTCGGCCTTCGTAGCCGATATGGAGGCTGCCGCTTCCGTCTCCATTGCTGCGGAGCCGGAGGCTGCCGATGCCTGGGAAGTTTGCGCAAAGCCAAGGCCTGTCCAGGCTATAGCAGCGCTTAGCCCGACAACAGCCAGGGGTCTGAGAATGCGAGTACGTATGGTCATGATGATGCCTCCTGTTAACTAATTTTTTGCCCGCTAGCCAAAGATTCGGGATATAGAGTTCCGGGCCGGATGGGAATGAAAGCGATATGATTCCTTGGCTTACCGGGCTAACGCCAGTATAACAGAACTAAAATTTCATGAATTTGCCAAGGATCAGGCAAAACCGCGTAATAACTGGGATAGGATGCGTTTATTAGAATCTCATGAGAATTCACCTGTCAAAATGTCTTGACATTTGCCCCGTCTGTGCATGAGCCCATTTGCCCCTTCCTGCATAAAGTGAAGAAGGCTAAGAACGAAGGGACGGAGCGTATGCCAAACTCAGGCGGGATAGCGAATGAATTAATGGATGAGGATGCCGTATTCGCCGCTGTCAGGCGGAATATTATCGGTGGGGAGCAGATCATCCGCACACCTGACGGACCAAAGAAAATGATCTATGCGGACTGGTGCGCAAGCGGGAGACTCTATGCGCCAATCGAGGAGTACATAAGGCGCGGCATAGGGCCGCTGGTTGGCAATACCCATACGGATTCCAATGCCACCGGAGCTTCAATGACCATGGCGTATTCTCTGGCGGGGAGCATGATTAAGCGCCATGTCAACGCATCACCCAGGGATGTGCTCATGTTTTGCGGGACAGGGATGACAGGAGCGGTGAACAAGCTCCAGCGGCTTCTGCAAATCCGCGCTCCCAAGGGGCTGCAGGACCAGCTATGTCTCTTGCCGGAGGAGCGGCCGGTTATCTTCATCACGCATATGGAGCATCATTCCAACCATATTTCATGGCTGGAGACCACCGGTGAGGTCGTTTTGGTGCCCCCGGACGAGTATGGCTTGGTCAGTCCGGTGGAGCTGGACCGTGTAGTGTCCTGCTATTGTGACCGTCCGCTGAAGATCGGAGCGTTTACCGCCTGCTCCAATGTGACCGGACTGATGACGCCTGTGGCAGAGCTGGCGGCAGTGATGCACCGGCATGGAGGGCTGGCATTTGCGGATTACAGCGCATCTGCGCCTTACGTGGACATGGATATGCACCCGCCGCTGCCGGGAGGGTGGCTGGATGCGCTCTATTTTTCCCCCCACAAATTCCTGGGAGGTCCGGGTACCAGCGGTGTATTGGTTATGCACGGGAGGCTCTTGGGCAGTCCTGTACCGGATGAGCCGGGCGGAGGGACGGTGCTGTGGACGGACCCTTGGGGGAAACGGACGTATCTGGGGAATGCGGAGGAACGGGAGAATGGGGGGACGCCGGGTTTCTTGCAGGCTGTCCGCGCGGCGTTATGTATCCAGCTGAAGGAGGAAATGGGGACCGAGGCTATGCTCAGGCGGGAGAAACGGCTGCTTGATGTGTTGTGGCCGTATCTGGACCACACTCCGGGCATTCATGTGCTGGAGGGAGGACACCGCCACAGGCTTGGCATTGTTTCCTTTCATATAGAAGGTCTGCATTATAAGCTGGTGACGCGGCTCTTAAACGATAAGTTCGGAATTCAGGCCAGGGGCGGCTGCTCCTGCTCAGGCAGCTACGGCCATTATTTATATGGAATCGGGCCGGACGCTTCGGATTATATCCATCATCAGATTGTAAGCGGCAATTTGGAATGGAAGCCGGGCTGGGTGCGGATTTCACTTCATCCGGCCATGTGCGAGGAAGAGGTTCACGCCATCGGCGGGGCGGTCCGGGACATCGCCCGGCACGGCCGCGTCTGGGGAGAGGCATACCGGCTTGACCGGGATACCGGAGAGGTGATCCATACGGGAGGGGAAAGTGCAGCGGTATGGGGCGCACCGGAGGAGCTGGCGGCGGAATGGCAGCAACTATTGAAGCAGTCCCTCCAGCTCCCCCACCAACAGAATATTCACCGTGTTATCGTCGAAGACGATCCAGCCTTGGTCCCGCATGTAGCACAATTCCCGTGACAGGGAGGGCCTGGCGCTGTTCAGGTGCTCCGCCCATACCCGCTTGTTGAACGGAATGCGGATGCGTTCCGTTTTTTGCTGTTTCATTTCTTTGATGAGGAAATGGGCAATCCGCTGCCGCAGCGTTCCCAGAGAGAGGATCTCTATGCGCTGGTTTAACAGGATCAGCCTTTCGGACATGTTCTGCATAAATAGTGCCATGATTTCGGTATCCAGCGCGAACAAAGCCAGCAGCTCTTTTTTGGTGAACATGAGAATACTGACCGATTCCGCGGCGATCACCGTAGCGGGGTAGACATTGGTTTTGGAGAAAATGACCGCTTCCCCGAAGGTGCTGCCAGTAGAGAACCGGCTCACCGTTACGACCTTGCCTGTGGAGTACATCTTCTGAACCTCGACAATTCCGGTAATGACAATGCCCATCCGGTCAGCCGGCTCGCCCTCACGGACGATCTGCTCGTTACGGGAGTAACTGCGCACGGTAGGGTTGATCTTGGCCAAAATACTGGTGATTTCCTGCTCGGTTTTGTTGCGGAACAGCATGTTCTTTTGGAGGGCACTAGCATTTGGATTCATAAATGTGACACCTCTGTGACAAAAGTGTAGAGGTAACATCCGTTACCGTTTATTTAGACTCAGTCTACTATACTAAACGTAATAAATGCAACGACAAGACGTCTGCCCGAGTGAAGAGGCAGCTTCCCGGAAAGGGTGAACGGACGATGAAACGCAGTATCATTCATATTCATGAGGAATTGTGTAACGGCTGCGCGTTATGTGTGGATGCATGCCACGAAGGCGCCATCGAAATCGTGGATGGCAAGGCGGTGCTCATCAGTGATATTTACTGCGACGGCTTGGGTGCCTGTCTTCCCAACTGTCCCACAGGCGCTATTGAAATTCTGGAGCGTGAGGCGGAAGCGTTTGATGAAGCAGCAGTGGAGGAGCGCATAGCCATTATGAAGCGTGAGGAAGCGCTGAAGCAGCAGTCGCAAAGCCGCGGAACCATCCATGCGGGCGGCCAGCACAGTCATCATGAACACGCGGGTCATCACGGTCACCAACATGGTCAGCACGGCCATCACGGCATGGGCGGCTGCCCGGGGTCCATGGCCAGGAAAATTGAACGGCCAGCAGCAGCTTCGGCGCCGGTTCAGGAATCTCCTAAGACTGCTCCTGTTGATGCCGGAGCACCGGCGTCCGAGCTGCAGCAGTGGCCGGTTCAGATCTCTCTGGTGAATCCATCCGCTTCCTTCTTCCAGGATGCCCATCTGCTGGTGGCTGCCGATTGCACCGCTTTTGCGTATGCGCGGTTCCATCAGGACTTTATCCGCGGCAGAATTACGGTTATCGGCTGCCCCAAGCTGGATGACAATGCCTTCTACGCCGAGAAGCTCGCCGTTATCCTCAAGCAGAACAACATCCAAAGCATTACGGTGGTGCGGATGTCCGTCCCCTGCTGCGGAGGCATCGTACAAGCGGTGAAGCAGGCTATGCTGTCCAGCCAGACCATTGTTCCATACCAGGAAGTTACCGTCGGTATCGACGGACAATTGATTTCGTAAAATCCCCCCCAAAAAAGTGAAGAGAAGCTTACGAAGCGTAATCCGATTACTTTTGGGGGAGCCCCCGAACATCGAAGCAAGTGAAAGTAAAATATAAACAGAGGTTGAGAGGAGCAGGAAAATGTCGAATATGTTCTGTTATCAATGCCAGGAAGCTGCTAAAGGAACGGGCTGCACCATTCAAGGCGTGTGCGGCAAACCCAGCGATGTAGCTAATCTCCAGGATCTTCTGCTGTTCGTGCTGAAGGGGATTTCCTATTACAGCGTGAAGGCGCGGGAAGCGGGAGTCAACCTGGCAGCAACTGACAAGGCTATTATGGACGGCCTGTTTGCCACCATCACCAATGCCAACTTTGACCGCGAAGTATTCGTAAACCGCATCCGTGAGGCCCTGGAGCTGCGTCAAGAGGTGAAGCAGGCTGCAGAAACGGCTGGTGTTGTATTCCCTGCTGAGCTTCCTGAAGCTGCTGTTTGGTCCGCTTATGAAGAAGCTGACCTGGATGCCAAGGCTGCCACTGTTGGTGTATTGGCTACTGGCAATGAGGATGTGCGCTCCCTGCGCGAGCTTCTGACCTATGGACTGAAGGGCATGGCTGCCTATGCCGAGCATGCCTATCAATTGGGATATACCGATAATGCCGTATTCGCCTTCACCGCCAAAGGTCTGGCGGCAACACTGGATGACACCCTGGGCGCTGAAGAGCTGATTGCCCTGAACATGGAAGCCGGCCAAGTAGGCGTATCCGTTATGGCACTTCTCGACACTGCCAACACAAGTACCTACGGCCATCCCGAAATCACTAAGGTTAATATCGGCGCGGGCACAAACCCGGGTATCCTGATCTCCGGCCATGATCTCCGCGATATGGAAGATCTGCTGAAGCAAACCGAAGGCACCGGCGTGGATGTGTACACCCACAGCGAAATGCTGCCGGCCCACTACTATCCCGCCTTCAAAAAATATAAGCACTTCGTCGGCAACTACGGCAATGCCTGGTGGAAGCAAGACAAGGAATTCGACAGCTTTAACGGCCCGATTCTGATGACCACCAACTGCATTGTTCCCCCGAAGGATAGCTATAAGGACCGTATTTACACCACCGGTCAAGCCGGCTTCCCGGGCGTTATGCATATCGCCGACCGTGAAGAGGGTGGAGCCAAGGATTTCTCCGCACTGATCGAGCAAGCCAAAACCTGTCAGCCTCCTGTTGAAATCGAGACCGGTGAGATTGTCGGCGGCTTTGCCCACGAAACCGTGCTGAGCCTGGCAGATACCGTAGTGGGAGCCGTGAAGTCCGGCGCCATCAAGCGTTTCTTCGTTATGGCAGGCTGTGACGGCCGTATGAAAAGCCGCGACTACTACACCGATTTCGCCTCTGCACTGCCTCAGGATACCATTATTCTGACTGCAGGTTGCGCCAAGTATAAGTACAACAAGCTGGACCTTGGCGACATCGGCGGCATCCCGCGTGTACTGGACGCCGGCCAATGCAATGACTCTTATTCCCTGGCCGTTATTGCCCTCAAGCTGAAGGAAGTATTC
>JAQSYT010000323.1 GCA_029256065.1 Paenibacillaceae bacterium | reverse complement strand
ATCGAAATGCTGGTTCCGTATTTTGGCTTCAGCCGGGAAATGTGGACGCTGGCGAATAAATTCCGGCAGGATATTTTCGAGGCTGCAGCGGCCAGTGATATGTATGGATTAATTTTTACGTATGTATGGGGATTCGATTTGCAGAGCGACTGGGAGTATGTTGAAAAGGTCAGCGGTATTTTTGAGGAGCAGGGCGCCGAGGTGTATTGGGTTGAGCTTGAAGCAGAGCTTGAGGAGAGAGTTGAACGGAACAAAACCCCCCACAGGCTGGAGCATAAACCGACTAAACGAGATATCGCCCGGTCCGAACAGGATTTGAAGCAGACTATGGAGAAGCACCGCCTGAACTCGCTGGAGGGGGAAATCCATAGAGAGAATTACCTCCGGATTAACAACACAGCTTTAAGCGCCGCAGGGGTTGCCGCAATCATTAAAAACCGGTTTCAATTATAGCCATTTTTCTCCGCCGCATCCGCCTTTTGGATGGAGGCGTTTTTTTATTGCAGGGATTCGCCAATTGTTTATATTTTCCGCTTGCATAAGAACATACATTCGTGCATATAATACGAATATACGTTCTTATTTTGGGGAGGCGGTTAGAAGTGCAAAAGTATGTGGGGCAAACCGTCACGATCATTTATCAGGACAAATCGGGGGCTTTCAGCAAACGCCGGATTCGCGTGATGGCTGTGGACGGCGGCAAAATCAAAGCGCACTGTTATTCTGCCGGCGCGCCGCGGCTGTTTCTTGCCGAGCGGATTATGGCTGTCCAGCCGGTGGCGTCGGTATCATGAGCGGCGGGGAGCGGGTCATGTTTCTGATTGACTGCCAGTCCTTCTACGCCAGTGTGGAGAAGGCGGCCCGCCCCGATCTCAAGCAGGTGCCGGTAGCCATTGGAGACCCGGAGCGCCCTTCGGGCATTATTCTGGCTGCTTGCCCCCTTGCCAAAGGCCAAGGGGTAACAACCGCCGAACGGGTTTTTCAGGCCAGGAGGAAATGTCCGGAGCTGGTGGTCATCCGGCCGCGGATGCGGATGTACATCAAGCTGTCTCTGTTTATTACGAAGATCTATGAAACGTACACAGATCAGGTGGAGCCGTTCTCTATTGACGAGCAATTCCTGGATGTGACGGGCACCCTTCATAAATACGGGACAGTGGAGGAGCTGGCGCAGAATATCCAGAACAGGGTTCTGCTGTCGACTGGTGTTTGGACCCGTGTGGGAATCGGTCCGACGAAAATTCTGGCCAAAACGGCTACAGACAATTTCGCCAAGAAACGGACAGGCGGGATTTTCAGACTGGGGTATGACAACCTGGAGCAGGAGCTGTGGCCGTTGCCCATCCAGCAGATGTACATGGTGGCCAGCAGGATGACGCGGCATTTTGTGCGGATGGGCATCAACACCATCGGGGATCTGGCGCGGTTGGAGCTGGCCGACTTCAAACGAAGAATGCGGTACGAAATGGGGAAGCAAAGCGACATTAAAGCGGAATATTATTGGCAGGTGGCCCGGGGCATCGATCCCAGCACCGTGAAGCCAGGGATCAGACCGGGCAAGCACAAGAGCATCAGCCATGGCAAAACCCTCCGGGCCAGCCTGTACCGCAAGCTGGAGGATATTGAGGTTGTGCTTCTGGAATTGGTGGTGGAGGTTTGCAGGCGGGCGCGGAAATATGGGGTGTTGGGGCAGGTGGTATATGTGGGTGCCGCGGAAACCGATGGGGAGCGCGGCAGCTCCTTTGGCAGACAGCTGACCTTATCCCAGCCTACCTCTCTGACTCATGAGGTTGCGGATGCGGCCCAAGCTCTCTTCCGCCGTTATTGGTCAGGCTTGCCGGTGGGGCATTTGACCATCGGGCTGGATCAGCTGACACCGGATGATTCCTACCAGCTGACGTTATTCGATAACCGGCCTAAGCTGTATGCCATGGAGCGTACGATTGACCAGATTAAAGACCGTTACGGCAGCGATGCCATTTTACGCGCCTCTTCGTTGTTTGAGGCGGGTGTAGCACGTGAGCGGGCAGAACAGATCGGAGGACACTTTAAATGAGCTCGGAAGAAGACAGATGGACGACGAAATTTCTGCTGAAGGAGCATACCGAAGCCTATGAGGTGCGGTATGACAAACCAATGGGCGATCAGCCCACTGTGGAGGAATGGGGGATGATCCGGGATTTTATTCTCCTTCCGTATATGCTGACCATGATCCAGAGGAATATTGATCAGCTCCGGGCCGGCAGAGAAATATTCAAGAATCTCTATGCCGCACTGGCAGAGGAAATCGCCTCGGCAATTGAAAAGGATATGTTCACCCTCCGGCGCGAGCTGACGCGGAGGAGCATCCATATCACGACAGGGGAGCAGGATGACATTGTGCTGAATTATATATACCGCTACAAGGGATATTCCGGCACCTTCGGAATCACGAGAGAGGAGACCCGTGCCCAAATGGGAATACGGCTTGCCCGGTATACCAAGGATGTTTGGGCAAAGCTGAAAAAATAAAAGCCCCCCCAATGTAGCTGGAGGGGGCCGGCACTACAATATTATGCCTCCACCAGTTCAGGGCGCTTTAGCTGCAGCGGAGGCGGTACGATCCAGCCTTTATCCTTGCATGTTTTCAGGATCTTCAGACCCAGTGCCGCTTTTGTCATATGGTATTTGCCGAATAAGGCGCCAATGTCCTCACGGATGGACATCCCCATAATTTGACTGCACGCAACCAAACCTAAGGAAACATCCGCACCGGCCAAAGCGACGATTTCCTGGTCGCTGAATCTGGCCCCTACCGGGATATCCTCAAATTTGGCTTCAGGCCGGTCCGGCCATGCAGGGAAAGGCACAATGCCATTGGCAATTAGAATGCTGTCGCATTCGCTTACCTCCAGCTCAGCCTGATTGATGATATCCTTCAGGATGCCTTTTAAGTCCTTGTCCCCTGCGTGGTTCAGGAACGCGCGGTTGGTGGAAATACATCCTTTGGCTTTCATGGAAAAGTTCCAAAGGTCATTAATCTCCCCGTAATGCAAGGGTTCTTGTTTGGAGTTGCCGTCCAAAACGCCCATTGGTTTTAATTCCTTTCTTTTTTTGGATTGGTGAGCCACCGTTAAGATGAGCCTTAAAGAATGGTTTTATTCAGTTTCGCAGATGGGGGAGGGAGTGTCATTTTTGAAGCCCAAGCCTGCGAAGACAGACACCATGATGATTGCGGCTGCCACTACCACCCGGCTGACCTGGTTGTAGCCATGGTTTACACTGCTGAAGCCTGGGCGCGCACCTTGTCACGGGCCTTAGTGGAGCAAATACGTTCCCCTACCAGACCGAGAAGCGCCGGCAGCAGGGTAAGGGCAATGAGGACGGTAAGGAAAACTGTTACGGAGGCAATCAAGGCCATCATGCTCAGGAACGAGATGCGGATAACCAGAAGTCCGCACAGGGCGATAATGACGGTAAGGCCGGCGAGAAGACGGCGCTGGCGGTTGACAATAAACAGGGAATAATTATTCCCACAGCCAGGCCGAGCCCAGGGTCATGATCAGGACAATGGCCGCTATAATCAGGCCATATACTTCATTGGAGCTGATGGCAATTTCGGCGGTTCTGAGGCTGTCACTGGGCAAAGCCCGGATGCTGGTGCCTGCTTCAGCTTCTGTAACCGCGGCAACAATGTCATCGGCCACGCTTGGGGGCAGGGAGGTTTGCTGCACTGTAAATTGAAATTGGAATAGCGCTCCTGCAGCTCCGGCGCTGCCGGGTGCTTGCGGATTGGCTGCGGCTGCTGCACCAGCACCGCCTGCTCCTTGCACATTGGCGGCACCAGCACCGCCGGCGCCTTGTGCGGCCTGAGCGCAAAAAAAGTTTTGTAACAGGAAGTTATTTTCAGAATAAAGAAGGGCGGGGGAAGTGAATCTAAGGGAAGAACCCAAATCCGATTTGGAAGAAGGAGTATCCCTTATGAGGAAGTCTGCGCGAATAAGCGCCATCTTTAGTCTGGCTGCGGCTTTAATCTTCACCTCTGCATGTGCGGGAAAGAGCGGCCGGCATTCCGCCTCCGGCGAGCAGCCTGTTTCCCCCCAAGCCGAAAGCTCCCCTTATTCAAGCGGGTCATCGGCAATTGACAACATGTCCATTCTAAGCGGGTCGCCAGGCCCGGTTAGCCTGCCGGCGGTTCCGGGCGAAGCCTCCCTTCCGTTGAAGGTGGCCGACGGGCAGGAGTATGTGGAGGCGGAGCAATTGGTCCGTATGGTGGGGTACAGGTTTAAGTGGGACGATAACAAGCAAACCCTGAAATTTGGTGACAACGATGCCGCTTTTGAGCTGAAGCTGGATTCTCTGGATGCCCGCAAGGAGGATGACCGGCTGCAGCTTAAAGCACCGCCCCGCATGATAGACGGCGTTCCTTGTGTTCCGTTATCTGCGGTATCCGATTTATTGGCCGACGATCTGGTGTTTGCCAAGGAAGGCCAATCCTTAATGCTGAAGCCCTCGCCGGAACAGATTTCCCTGAA
This sequence comes from Paenibacillaceae bacterium, assembly GCA_029256065.1. Classification (GTDB taxonomy): domain Bacteria; phylum Bacillota; class Bacilli; order Paenibacillales; family NBRC-103111; genus Paenibacillus_AR. The sequence goes on along the minus strand of JAQSYT010000323.1, from coordinate 1,511 downwards.
GGTGGATGAGGATGCCCCCCTGCCGGAGGGCAACGCACTGGATTTCGGCGATGATGCGGAGGACCCGTATAAGCAGGCTGCTGCGGATATATCTGCCGCGGCGCTTCCGGACGGAAGGGAGCTGGCTGATGCCATTCCGGCAGCTGCCCTGAAGGATATCAACATCCCTGCTTTGATATCCAGAGCCCGGACCTATCTCGGAGTCCGCTATGAATTCGGCGCGCCTCCTTATTCGGAGAACGGCACCTTTGACTGCTCCTCCTATACCCGTTATCTGTTCGACAAATATGGGATTTCTCTGCCGCGGACAGCAAGGGCGCAAGGCAAGATTGGCACCTCTGTAAGCCGGAGCAGCCTCCGTGTGGGGGATTTGCTGTACTTCTATGTGCCCGGCCGCTTCCAAACCAATAAGACAGTCGGCCATGTGGGGATTTATATTGGAAACCGGAATATGATCCATGCTTCCCCGTTGCCGAAGGATGGGGTGCAGATCACCAGTATTGACAAAGCGTATTGGAAAAGGACTTTCCTTTTTGCCAAACGGATCGCTCAATAACGGTAGGCTTCAAGGAAAACAAAAAAGACTGCTGTCTCCTCCTTGCGGGAGGCCAGCAGTCTTTCGAATCCTTCAAATGGGTAACCGGTTTCAAGCATCCGGTTATTAAGCGAGAATTTTCAGGATGGACAGCTCCGGATGTTTGGCCAAGTCCAGAAACTCATTGTCCACACGGATCAGCGGGCGGAAAAAATCGGTGTAGTTGGTCAGCACAATGGTTCCCCGTCTTCCGTCGAACAGCTCAACCGTTTTGCCCAGGAGGTTCGGCACCAGATTACGGATGAAGACCTGGGTAATGGTAGGGTCAAGGCTTGTAAAGCTGAGCCGGTGGATTTCCTTCAGCACAAACAGGAGATCCCGTTCCTTCTGGTAAACCCGGGAGGTAATCATGGCGCTGTAAATATCGGCAACAGCCAAAATTCTGCCGATGACGGAGATGTCCTCGCCCTTAAGGCCATGGGGATAGCCGCTGCCGTCCATCCGTTCGTGATGCTGCAGGGCGCCCAGCATAATGGGAGAATTGTCGGGGTACGACCCCCGCAGAATTTGGAATCCGTATTCCACATGCTTCTTGACAGCGCTGTATTCCTCGTCCGTCAGCTTGGAGGGTTTCTTCAGAATAGAAGAATCAACCCTGCTCATGCCGATATCGTGAATGAAGCCGGCTTTTCCCGCATCCAAGGCGAAATTCTCCGGATATCCTAACCAGCGTGCCAAATAATAGGCGAGCATTCCGACTTGAACGCTGTGGTTAAAGGTGTAATCTGTGGTATTCTCCAGGGAAAGCATGAGGGACACCAAATTCTTTTCTTTATGAAAGCTTTCGGCCAAAGGCTCAAAGCTGGCATCCACAATGTCCGGTTCGATGCGCCCTTCGTCCAACGCTTGGCTAAACAGGAGGTTTAAGCCTGCCAAACTGGCATCGTAAGAAATTTGGACGGAAGGGTAAGAAGGA
>JAQSYT010000322.1 GCA_029256065.1 Paenibacillaceae bacterium | reverse complement strand
GGCCATTGACGGTGTTGTGGTCAAGACGGACCGGGATAAGATTAATGTATTCCCCATCTATGAAGTGAATGGGGATGTGGATTTCAATGTTGGCAATATTAACTTTATCGGCTCCGTGGTTATCCGCGGGAATGTGCAGCCCGGGTTTAAGATCCGGGCTGCAGGGGACATCCGGATAAGCGGCGGTGTGGAAGCTGCGGATCTTGATGCGGAAGGGTCCATAGAGATCAGTGGTGGAATTCTCGGCCAGAATAAGGGTAGTGTCAAAGCCGGAAAATCCATTAAAAGCTCCTTTATTCAGGATGGCATCGTCGAGGCTGGAGAGGATGTTATCGTCTCTCAAAGCATTATGCATTCCTCTGTACGCGCCGGCCGGTCGGTGGTTTGCCAAGGTATTAAGGGCCTTATTGTAGGCGGCACAATACAAGCGGGGGAGAAGGTTGTAGCCCGGACAGTAGGTAATTCTATGTCCACTGTAACCGCTATCGAAGTTGGTGTAGCTCCGGAGCTGCGGAACAAGCTGGTGCAGCTGCGTCAAAGCTTGCGGGAGCATATGGAGAATATGGACAAAACGGTGAAGGCCCTGGTTCTCCTGGATCAGATGGCCGCCAATGGACAGTTGAATCCTGAACGTCTCAGTATGCGGATCAAGCTGGTACATACCCGGAAGCAGCTGGTGGAAGCGATGTCGGTCATCAAGGATGAAATTTTGGTGATCGAAAAATCACTGGAGGATACCGATAAGGCAGTGGTGATGGTTACGTCCATGATTTATGGCGGTGCGAAGGTGGTTATCGGACGGTTTACCCGGTTTATCAAGGATCCCGCCTCACATGTATGCTTCAAAATGGAAAGCGGGGATATTGTAACGACAGCAAACTTTTAGACGGGAAGGGGGAGAATAATGAGCCTAAAGGCTGTGGATATGTCATTTGCCGTACATAAGAATGCTGATGCGGGCCAGCTTCAGAGGGAAATCCAGCAAAAGCCCCAGATTGATCAAATGGCGTTGGCAGAGGTGCAGCAGCGGGCAACGGAGGGCTCCCGGAAGCGTGCCGAAGGCTTGAAGGAAACCGATAAGTCGGAGATCCGCAATGGTGGCGAGGAAAAAAAGCGGAAGCAAAACGCAGCCTCCCGCACAGCCAATGGAGCATCTGACTCCCCCGGCCAGCCTCCCACCCAAGCGGAGCATCCCTACAAGGGCCATCATGTGGATGTGTCCCTGTGAAATCCCGGTTCGCAACCGGAGGAATCGGAAGTGATGGTTGATGAATGAGCCTTACATATATGTTATTTTGATCGGATTATGCATACTCGTGTTCTCCTTTGTATTTGCCAAACCCAAAAAGCAGGCTCCTTCCGAAACTCCGCAGATTATGCAGGAGGTGGAGGAAACCATGGAAGGGTTTATGGTGGAATTGGAGGAGGATAACCGGAAGCTTCTGGACACGATTGCCCATATGAAGGAGAACCACAATCAATCCCTCCAAAAAATGTCCGAGCGGATGGAACGCCTGGAGCATGAATTCCAGCAGGAGCGGCAGGACTGGAAGCGGCTTGTCTTGATGACTGCCGAAAACGCAGGGCAGGCCACTGCAAGAGCTGCCGCCCCTGCGCCTGCGCAACAGCTTACCATTCCGGAGCCGGTTCCGGCTCCGGACGAGCCTCCGAAGCCGGCCGCGGGTATCCGCGGCCGGTATGAGGAAGTGCTGCGGCTGCATGATGACGGGAAATCAGTGGATTACATTGCCCGCAAATGCGGTCTCAATAAGGGAGAGGTCAATCTGATCATCCAGTTGGCCCTACAGGAGGAAGAGGCAAGTGCGGAAAAATAGGCCGTTCCAATACGGATTGGGTACCGGCATGATTATGGGCGCACTGCTCCTGCAGCTGATGATTTCGGCCAAAGGAGCCGGCACGTCGCCCCTTCAGGAAATCGGAACGCCTTCGCCGGCGCCGCAGCTGACTGCCCAGGAGGTGCGGGACAAGGCGGATGCTCTGAACCTCCAGGTCTATGACAAAGGAATTAAGCTCTATAAGCAGAATGAGCTGGAGGATACGGTGGCCAAGGCTGTGGCGGCAGCCAGGGCGGAGGAGGCGGCCAGGGTCCAGACTCCGGCCAATAAGGAGATTTCCGTATATATCACGGAGGGTATGTCCGCCACCATGGTATCCGACTACCTGTTCCGCAGCGGCGTTGTCAGTGACAGGCAGGCTTTTGATAATGCCTTGCGCGCCAATCAATTGAATACCAAAATCCGCTCCGGGCTGTACAGCTTCGGGGTGAATCATGATATTCAGGATGTGGTGTCGCGCATCACAACCATTCCCCCCGCCTGACATACCCCGCTGTCTCTTCAGGAGGCAAGCGGGGATTTTTGCATAATGGGGTCAGAATTCGACAGTTGCATCCATTGTCATGTTATGCTATATTTAATAGCGGTGTTAAAAAACACACGCCTGCGAATCCCGGGAACGGTGCTCTCCAGTAGAGTTTTCCCGTGGAGATGAAGTTGGCGGAGGTACACTAAAAACCAAATTGTGAGGAGGTGTGTGAGGATGGCAGTTATTTCCATGAAACAGCTTTTGGAAGCTGGGGTACACTTCGGTCACCAAACCCGTCGTTGGAACCCGAAAATGGACAAATACATCTTCACCGAAAGAAACGGCATTTATATTATCGACCTGCAAAAGACAGTTAAGAAGGTCGAGGAGGCTTACAACTTCGTTAAGTCTGTCGCAGCAGAAGGCGGCACTTTCCTGTTCGTAGGCACCAAGAAGCAAGCTCAGGATTCCGTTAAGGAAGAAGCTGAGCGCAGCGGTATGTACTACATCAACCAACGTTGGTTGGGTGGTACGCTGACCAACTTCTCCACCATCCAGAAGCGGATCGACCGCCTGCATGAGCTGGAGCGTTGGGAGCAAGACGGCACTTTCGACGTGCTGCCGAAGAAGGAAGTTATCATCCTGCGCAAGGAAATGGAGCGTCTGGAGAAGTTCCTGGGCGGCATCAAGAACATGAAGGGCCTGCCAAGCGCATTGTTCATTATCGATCCCCGCAAGGAACGCATTGCCGTTGCCGAAGCGCGCAAGCTGGGTATCCCGATCGTTGGCATCGTGGACACCAACTGTGATCCGGACGAAATCGACTATGTGATTCCTGGCAACGACGACGCTATCCGTGCAGTTAAGCTGCTTACAGCTAAGATTGCTGATGCCGTTATCGAAGCTCATCAAGGCGAACAAACAACTGCGTAAGCAGTGATATAACCAAACGGCAACATAAAACCGGGGTGGGTTGAAGGTGTAATAACCTATCACCACCCCTTTTTTTCGGAAAAAGCTTGTGAAAGCTCAACCATTCTTTCGATTCCCGAACCGGGAACGATTACTTTCAGGAGGTCAAACCAAATGGCAGTTTCTGCTTCCGCTGTAAAAGAATTGCGTGAAAAAACAGGTGCTGGTATGCTGGATTGCAAAAAAGCACTGGACGAAGCCGATGGCAACATTGAAAGAGCAGCTGAGCTTCTTCGGGAGAAGGGTCTGGCTGCTGCCGCCAAGAAGGGTGGACGTATTGCCACTGAGGGCGTAGTTGAAGCTTACATCCATGCCGGCGGCCGTATCGGCGTACTGGTAGAAATCAACTGCGAAACCGACTTTGTAGGCAAGACTGAGCAATTCCGTGAATTTGCCCGCGACATCGCGATGCAAATCGCTGCTGCCAACCCGAAATTTGTGCGCCGCGAGGAAGTTTCCGGTGAAGAGCTGGAGAAGGAAAAGGAAATTCTCCGCGCTCAAGCCTTGAACGAAGGCAAGCCGGAAAAGATTGTAGACCGCATGGTAGAAGGCCGCATCAACAAGTATTATGAAGAGTATTGTCTGATGGAGCAATCCTTCATCAAGGATCCGGACAAGACTATCGATACTCTTTTGAAGGAAAAAATTGCCGCTATCGGCGAAAACATCTCCATCCGCCGTTTTGTCCGTTATGAACTGGGCGAAGGTCTGGAGAAGAAGCAAGACAACTTCGTAGAAGAAGTTATGGCGCAAGTGAAGCAATAAGCTGTGCCGGATAGCATGCAAAAAGATGGAACACGATTGGTGTTCCTTCTTTTTTGCAAAGGTGTCTGAAAAAACGGGAACAGCTGCGGCTTTTCCCCTTTTTTTACAAATGCAGGTTGGAAGAATCGGGAATATGGAGGTTGACAGGATTGGAAGAGCCAGTATTCAAAAGAATCGTATTGAAGCTTAGCGGAGAAGCGTTGTCTGGTCAAACGGGGTATGGTATTGAATCCCAAACCATCGTAGCCATTGCAGAACAGATAAAGGCTGTTCATGTACTGGGCGTTGAGGTTGCCATTGTAGTTGGCGGAGGCAATATCTGGCGCGGTATCGCAGGCAGTGCAAGGGGTATTGACAGAGCCACCGCCGATTACATGGGGATGTTGGCTACAGTCATGAACGCGCTGGCTTTGCAGGACGCTTTGGAGAATGCGGGCGTACCGACGCGTGTGCAATCTTCCATCACGATGCAGCAGGTGGCAGAGCCTTACATCAGACGGAGAGCGATCCGTCATTTGGAAAAGGGCCGGGTCGTCATTTTTGCCGCGGGAACAGGCAATCCGTATTTCTCCACTGATACCACCGCAGCCTTGCGCGCGGCGGAGATTGAGGCCGAAGTGATCCTGATGGCCAAGAACAAGGTGGACGGAGTATATTCCGCCGATCCGTTCAAGGATCCCACTGCTGTGAAGTACGAGACCCTTACCTATCTGGACGTGCTTAACAAAAACCTGGGAGTTATGGATTCCACAGCTTCCTCACTTTGCAAAGACAATAACATTCCATTGATTGTTTTCTCGATTACGGAAAACGGCAATATCAAACGCGTGGTGCTGGGTGAGAAGATCGGCACCATAGTAAAAGGGAGTGTAGAATAGATGGCTCAATCCATTAAGAAAAACGCTGAAGAGCGCATGGAAAAGGGAGTAACCTCCCTGAGGAAGGAACTGGCTTCCCTGCGTGCCGGACGTGCCACAACCAACCTGCTGGACCGGATTCAAGTGGAATATTACGGTGCAATGACGCCTGTTAACCAATTGGGCAATGTTACCCTGCCGGATTCCCGGACGCTGCTGATTCAGCCCTGGGATAAATCGGTCATGAGTGCCATTGAGAAGGCGATTATGAAGTCCGATCTGGGACTTACCCCCGGAAACGACGGCAGCAGCATCAGACTGGTTATTCCTGCTTTGACAGAGGAGCGCCGTCAGGAGCTGGTGAAGCTGACCCGGAAGTATGGTGAAGAAGCGAAGGTTGCCATCCGCAACATCCGCCGCGACGCCAATGATGACATTAAGAAGCTGGAAAAGACGGGGATGCCGGAAGATGAATCCCGCCGCCATCAGGAAGATATCCAGAAGCAGACCGACAAGTATGTTGCTGAAATCGAGAAGGTTTTAGCCGCTAAGGAAAAGGAAATCATGGAAGTATAAAATGGCAGCCCCTTTGGCGAAAGGGGCTGTTCGGCCACATCGGCCAAAAATAAGGGTGCCGGGGGAGATGACATGTTTCAATTGTTCAGAAAGGGAAAAACCGAGGAGACCGCTCACGGAGAAATCACGAGAGAATCCCTTCTCCAAGGCCAGGTCCCCCGGCATGTTGCGGTCATCATGGACGGCAACGGGCGTTGGGCCAAGCAGCGGGGCCTTCCCCGGGTCGCCGGACACCACAGCGGCATGAAGGCGGTAAAACGCGCCACCATCGCTGCGGACGATTTGGGTGTTAAGGTTCTCACGATGTATGCATTTTCAACAGAAAACTGGACGCGCCCTCAGGACGAAGTGGATTTTCTGATGAAGCTTCCCCAGGAATTCCTGGCCATCGAACTGGATGAGCTGGTGGAGAAGAATGTGCAGGTGCGGATGACGGGAATCAGAGAGGGCGTTCCATCCCATACTTTGTCCGCTCTTGATGAAGCCGAAGCCCGCACTCGAAGCAACACCGGTCTTATTCTGAATTTTGCCCTTAATTACGGCGGACGCAGTGAGTTGCTG
>JAQSYT010000321.1 GCA_029256065.1 Paenibacillaceae bacterium | reverse complement strand
CACTATTCCGGTGTGTTCTACAACAACAACGTGGCCATGATGAACATGGGCAGCTGGTTTATCGCCACCCAAATCGCCAAGGTGCAAAGCGGCGAGTCCAAAGCCAAGAACTGGGGGATAGTGAAATATCCCCATCCGGACGGCGTAGCTGCCGGAACCACTCTGGGAACCATTACCTCCCTGGCGGTAAACAAGAAGTCGGCCAAGAAGGACGCCGCCCTGGAATTCATGAAGTTCATCACCGGCAAGGAAGGCGCAGCCGTGATCGCTGCTACCGGCACCATTCCGGCTATCAAGGACAGCCAGGTGGTGAATTCCATCGCCTCCATGAAGGGCTTCCCCACTGACGACAACAGCAAGCAGGCGCTGACTACGGTGAAGACCTATCTGGAAATGCCGCTTCATGAAAAGAGTGCTGAAATCGAAGTAGTCCTGAACGAAGTTCATGACAATATCATGACCAAGAATGTGACCATCGACAAGGGCTTATCCGATATGAAAACCAGAGTGCAGGCTGTGCTGAAGAAGTAGCAGACAAAAAGCAACTTCCGTGAAGGGGCGGGTAAACAGCCTGCCTCCTTCAAGGAGGGCTGCCGGAGAAGACGGAAGGTCTGGAGGAGATATCATGCAGAATGAAACTGTCCTGAGAACGGATAAACCGCCCAAAAGACTGATGCCCAAAGGCGTCAAGGAGCATCTGGTGGCATACAGCTTTATTGCTCCCAACTTTTTAGGGTTTGCTATATTTACCCTGGTTCCCATGGCATTCGCTCTGATTCTGGCGTTTGTGGAATGGGACGGCTCCAATCCTATGGCGTTTATCGGGGTGGACAATTTCGTTAAGCTGTTTGAGGATACGGTGTTCCACAAAGCGCTGTGGAATACCATTGTCTATACCATTGGCGTTGTGCCGCTTACCATGGTGTGTGCCTTGGCCTTGGCTATTTTGCTCAATCAGAAGATCTTCGGGCGGAACTTCATGCGTACTGTTTTTTTCTTCCCGTATGTGGCATCCCTGGTAGCGGTAGCCGCCGTATGGAACTTCATTTTCAGCCCGACACTGGGACCGGTTAACAATCTGCTCCATGCTATCACCGGCATTCCGCTGGAGGAGCTGCCCCGTTGGGCGGCGGATAAAAACTGGGCGATGGTAACCGTTGTTCTTTTTACAGTGTGGAAAAATATGGGTTATTACATGATCATATATTTGGCCGGCCTGCAGGGCGTCAATCCTGAGCTTCATGAAGCGGCTCAATTGGATGGGGCTAATGCATGGCAGCGGTTCCGCAATGTTACGATTCCCCAGCTGGCGCCCACCACCTTCTTCGTGCTGATGATTCTGATTATCAATTCCTTCAAGGTTTATGATATCTTCATCAACCTGTTCGCGGGAGCCGACAACCAGCTCAATGACTCCACGCGGGTATTGGTTTATCAGATTTACAATACGGCATTCCGGTCTCTCGACTACGGCTATGCCAGTGCCATCAGCATCGTGCTGTTCCTGCTTGTCCTGGGTATCACCATCCTTCAGTTCCGCGGGGAAAAGAAGTATGGGTAATTATTATCCGGCAGGCAATCGGACATAGAGGAGGGGGATTACGCTATGGCAGGACGTAGCAAAGGACTAAAATTCGTTTTGATAACATGTGTATATGCGTTGCTGATCCTTACGGTGCTGTTTATGCTGGTGCCCTATATATGGATGCTATCTTCCTCGCTGAAGCTGAACAAGGACGTCTTCACCTTTCCCATGCAGTGGATCCCGGAGGCGCCGCGGTGGCAAAACTATGCGGATATTTGGACCCGGATACCGTTGGGCAAATTCATTTTCAATACAGCTAAATTATCTGTTATCGTTACTATTCTCCAACTGTTCACCTCCAGCTTCGCGGCTTATGCATTTTCCAAGCTGAGATTTAAGGGCCGGAATACGCTGTTCCTGGGATATATCGCAACCATCGCGATTCCCTGGCAGGCGTACATGGTGCCTCAATTCATCCTGATGCGTTATCTGGGACTGAATAATACCCATCTGGCGATTATTCTGCTCCAGGCCTTCTCCGCCTTCGGAGTGTTCCTGATGCGGCAGTTCTATCAGAACATTCCCGATGAGCTATGCGAGGCTGCCCGAATCGACGGCTTAAGCGAATACGGCATCTGGGCCAGGATTATGCTTCCCTTGTCCAAGCCGGCATTGTCCACGCTGCTCATTTTCACCTTCGTCTCCACCTGGAACGACTTCCTGGGGCCGATGATCTACCTGACCAAAACGGAGCTCAAGACCATTCAGATCGGCTTGCGGATGTTCATTTCCCAATATTCCGCAGAATACGGTCTCATTATGGCAGCCAGTGTCATTTCCATCATTCCCGTGCTGATTGTCTTCCTGACTCTCCAGAAATATTTTGTACAGGGCATCGCATCATCGGGCATCAAGGGCTGACGTATAACAACAAGACAAGATGAAGCGCGGCTCTAGTGGGCTGCGCTTCTTTGTTCAGGTTGATGTGTGAAGGAGTGGGGAGTGTGAGGCCGGGGGGGGTGAAGTTGGGAGAGCTGCGGAGTGGAGCGTTTATCGGTTTTAAGGTAAATAATGTAAATTTTGTTTATAGGGATGATAGGGAGGGTCGAACAGCACATTGTATATGAAAAACCGAACACAAACCCTGGAAAAGTGCCTGGAGGGGCACAGTGTGTATGAAAAACCAAGTACAAACCCCGGAAAAGCGCCTGTAGGAGCACATTGTATGTGAAAAACCGAGTACAAACCCTGGAAAAGCGCCTGTAGCGGCATATTGTATATGAAAGACCGAGCACAAATCTCGGAAAAGCGCCTGGAGCGGCACATTGTGTATGAAAAACTGAGCCTACGGTGCATAAGAGTAGGCCCTATCCTCATCACCCACAAAAGGAGGATTTCAATGAAGAGAAAGCATTCCCACGGAAACCGGATATGCGCTCTTGTCCTGGCTGTCGTGCTTCTGGTGGGGCTGTTCCAGTCCATCATGTTGCCGCAGAGAGCGTCAGCTGCGCTGACCGGAACTGTTTACGCCGCCGCCTACATGGGAGCCCAAACAGCAGCGGAGACGTCCCTACCCGCCGTCATGGAGTCGGGAGGCGTCCAGACGGCGGTATCCTGGCACATTGGAGTAGATACCTTCTCCATTCCTTATGATACCGTAACGGTTACCGGAACGGCGGCTGACGGCTCGCCGGTGGTTGCCAGCGTAGAGGTGCTGCCTCCCCGGAGCAATCCGCTGGTGTATTTTGTGGACAGCGGCACAGGTCCGGACTGGGCCAATCCGCCGGCCGGAACCGATAAGAAGCCGGTGATCCGTTCTGTCTTCTATGATGCCGTGACCCGATTGGACGGCGTTCAGTTGGCCAACGAAGGTTCCGACCAGATCTTCAATATGGCCGGGGAGCCCAACAATACCTGGGGAGCGGTTGTGGGATTGCGCACCAACTCCACCCGGACCGATCCGCTGCAAAGCCCGGACGGCGCAGCGGCCGGAGATTCCACCGATCTTTACCGCATTGGCCTGCGCACCGGCAATACCTCTATTTCGTATAAGCTCACATTGGAGCCCGGCACCTACACACTCACCAGCGGCTTCTTCGATTGGTACGGCACCCGTTCCCGGGATACCCGCCCCCGGATCGAATACACGGATAAAAGCGGCGCTGTCAAGACGCTTCTGCTGGACCAGTTCAATACCAACGCCACCACGCTTGTATCCAGCGAGTTTAGTCTTCCTGCTGACGCGGATGCCGGCATTCCCTTGACGCTGACTTATGCCAACGTATCCGGGGAGGCGCCGATACTAAGCTGGTTTGCCGTAGCCGAAGGCGGCATCAAGACCCTGATTGAGGATGCCCGCAAGTCAGCCGCCTCCATGGTAAAGGTGCTGCTGGACGGCAATGACATCAAGGCAGGCAATGTCAATGGCCTGACCTTCAAGGGCTTTGGCGTGCTCAGCGCCAACAGCACCAGCGCCCTTCTGATGGATTACAAGGCGGAGCAGCCGGAAGCCTATGCGGAGCTGCTCCAGGTGCTGTTCGGCGGGGAGCATCCTCTGATGTCCCATGTCAAAATTGAAATGGGCAATGACCGCAACAATTCCACCGGACCCGATCCGGCCACCATGCGGACCGCCGATGAAGCAGCCAATGTGACCCGGCATCCGGGCTTCCAGCTGGCGGCAGACGCCAAGGCTGTGAATCCCGACCTGAAGGTGAGCATTCTGCGCTGGAGCGCTCCGGCTTGGGCCGACAATAACGACAAAATGTACACCTGGTACAAAAACACCATCCTGGCCGCCTACCGTCAATATGGCTACATGGCCGACTATGTGAACCCCTACATTAACGAGCATGCGCCTGACATAACGTGGACTAAGCAATATGCCGCCAAGGTGAAAAGCGATAGCGAGGGATTTCTGAACACAGAAGAGAAAGCGCTTTATAACCGGATGGAGATGGTTATTTCCGATGAGGTCGGCATCGGCTCCTTCGGCGGCAGCATGGTAAGTGACGCCGCTCTCCGGGAGGCGGTGTCTGTTGCCGGGTACCACTACAATACCGACGACGACAGCGCCGGCAATTTCAAGAAGCTGGCGGAGCAATATGACCTGGAAATCTGGAACAGCGAAGCCCAGGCCACCTTCAGCAACTCAGCCTTCCGCCCGCACAACAATGTCAAGGACCCTGCTGTAGCAGGCACCGGCATCGGGGGAACAGGCAGTGCCTTGGAAATGGGCAATACCATTATTAAGGGTTTTGTAAACTCCCAGCGGACTCATTTTATTTATCAGCCGGCCATCGGTTCCTTTTATGAGGGAGGGCAATATTCCTTCAAGGAGCTGGTCAGTGCCCGGGACCCGTGGTCAGGGTGGATTCATTATGATGCCGGTCTTGCCGTACTGCAGCATTTCAACTGGTTTATGAAGGCAGGCTGGGAGAATGAAGCCAACAACGCCGGCATCTGGCGGGCGGTTCCTCAGGCCAGCAGCACCGGAGCCACCGGTACGAATCCGGTAAGCGGACGCAACGGCACACCCAGCTACATGACGGTGGCTGCACCGGATAAAAGCCATTTTTCCACGGTGATCGTCAATGACAGCGAATACGAGCGGACCTACAAGCTGCAAGTGGTCAATATGGCCTTCGCTGGCGGCACCCCGTCCCTGGAGGTGTGGGAAACCAGGGCGGCTGATGCGGGAAAAGCCTTCAACAGCGGGTACATGCAGCTTCTGGGAGAATCTTCTGCGGATGGGGCGGGCGTCTATACGGTGAAGGTGAAGCCGTTTTCTATTGTGACGGTGACCTCGCTGGATAATAGCGGAGATCCTGCCTACCACAAGCCTCTTCCGGTGGAGGGAGAACGGACTGTACTGGATACGGACGAAACCGGCTCTGTGCAAAATACGGCGGACGGCTTTCTGTATGCGGATCATTTCGACTATACCGGGAAAACAGCGGCTGTCAGCAATTGCCGGCAGCCAAAGCTACATCAATTCCCGCGGTGGGTCTAAGGGAGCCATGCCCCGCTATACCCATGACCGGAACGGCGCCTTCGAGGCTTATCTGGACGAAGCCAGCGGAAATTACGTGCTGCGCCAGCAATTGGACAGAAGCATCATGGGCTTGGGGGGCACATGGAACAACGGCGAGCCTGTCACCGCCATCGGCGATAACCGCTGGACCAACTATAAGGCCAGTGTGGATGTCTCCTTCGAAAATAACAGCACCCAAGGCGGGGCCAATTATGCGGCTATCGGAGCCCGCTACCAGGGCGGCGGCAGCTCCCACTCCATTACAGGGACGCCGTATGTGCTGAAATTCTGGTTTGACGGCGGCTGGCAGCTGCTAGTGAACAATGCTTCGGTAGCCAGCGGGAATGTGGCTGCAGGGACGGGTGGCGTGAAGATCGACAGCTTTAACGCCGCCTATAACGCGTGGCATACTATCGCGCTCCAGGTGGCAGGCAGCCAAATCACGGCTTATCTGGACGGGGTGAAGCTTGCTTCCTACACCGATCCCAGCCCCAAGCTGTCCGGCCGGGTGGATCTGGCCAGCGGCTATTACCATACCCGCTTCGACAACCTGAAGGTGGAAACGGTGGACGGCTATGAGCCGTATTATGCCGAGCTGCTGGATAATCTGGAAATGACGGATTTGGCCCCGGTTCCCAATGAGAAGCTGGTATACAGCGGTTCTTGGAGCCATACCAACGGCCAGGGCATGTATATTTACCAGCGCTCCACCTCCATAAGCCAAGGGGCGGGAGCGGCCATGTCGTATACCTTCACGGGAACGGGCTTAGATATACTTGGGCCCAACGACGGCACGGCGAAGCTGGAGGTTGCTGTGGACGGCCTGGCAGTTGCCAAGTCCGCCCCGACGACAGCCTCCAAGGAGCTCTACCAGACCTATGCCCTGCGCGGGCTCAAATACGGCAGGCATACCGTGCAGGTGAAGGTGATCGAGGGCAATCTGTCCGTAGACGCGGTGGCGGTTGTAACAGGCTTATTCAAGGGAATGCCGGATACGGCGGCGCTTCAGACAGCATGGAGCAAAGCGCAGGCAGTGGCACGCCAGGATGAGTTTAAGGAAGCGGATTGGCAGCGGTTCGAGGCTATCCGCAGCTCCACCCAGGAGGCGCTGGCAGATCCTGCCGCCTACCGGCTGGACCAGGAGGGAGCGGAGCAGCTTGCGGCGCGCCTGGCTTATGCGGAGAACCAGCTGTATATGGGCGACATCATATCTTTGACTTCTCCTCTATATGTGGCTGCTTATACCGGTACTGCACCGGCCCTGCCCCAGAAGGTGGAGGCGAAGTACGGGGACGGCACCACCTCTCTTGTGACGGTGGATTGGAAGCTCCCGGAGGTCGGCTTTCATACCCCTTATGAAACGGTAGCTGTTAAGGGGACCTATGGCAACCTGGAGACAGCTGCTTATGTGGAGATTGTGCCTCCCGGCCTTGTTTATTTCGTGGACCCCGGCGTGACGGCGGACGGCGATACGCCTCCCCATACGCTGATCAAGAATTTCGTCGGCGACGCCTTACTGAACAACAAAGCGGATCAGCCCTCCACAGGCGACACCGTATGGGGGCATACCCCCACTGATGCCAACTATCAGATGAAGGGCCTGGGCGGTGCTGTAGTAACGACCGATAAAAGCCAGACCGGGGTGTATGGCTCCAATACACGGAATAATCCATTGGGGTATGTGTTCCCGTTGACGGCGGGCAAGTACACCATCACTTCCTTTCACCGGGATTGGTGGAGCAATACCAACCGGACCATGGACATTAGCATCAGCTACAAGAATGCCCAGGGCACTACGGTTACAGAACCGGTCAAAAGCGGCCTGATAGCAGGCCCCAGCGGCGTATCCGTAAGCCATAACTTTACCCTGCCTGTTGACGGCACTGTCAAGCTGTCCATTACCAACACCTATTCCGGCAACCAGGCTTCTCTGGTCAGCTATGTGGCTGTAGCCAAATGGACGGCCGCTCCTGCCGATATCCAGGCGGTCCAAGAGGCCAAGAGCATTATTGAAGGGGCGGCATATCACGTGGAAAAGGCAGCCGCCAACACGGAAGCCGATGTCCGCACCTGGCTGCTTCAAACCATCAACGGTTTGAGCGGGTTTGGGGCAACGGGAGTCACCGCCGGGGAAATTTCGTTTACCGGCTTCCAGCCCTCCTCCGGCGTGGCGCCGGGGAGCTTCAGCTTTACGGCGGCGCTGGCCAAGGGCGAGGCGGAAGGGGCTGCTGCCGCCAGCGGTGTCATTCAGGCGCCGATCGTGGATACATCCCGTACAACGGAGGTTTTTGCCGCCTATACGGGGACAATTCCTCAGCTGCCCCAACGCATCCGGCTGGTTGACGGCGGGCCGGAGTATTCCGTTACCGCATGGACTGCGGACGGAGGGAGTGCCCCTATCACGGCGGCAGCCTTCGGCACACCCTATGAAACGGTTCCTGTATTCGGCACCTATACGGACGGCAGCACGGAGAAGCAATTCAAGGCTTATGTGGAGGTGGTTCCCCAAGGCCTGAGATACTTCATTGACGCCGGGGCAACAAACCAATATGTGTATGACGCCGTACACAAATTGCCGGGTACCGGGTTGCTCAACAGCTCGGCCAACCAGATGTACAGTGACGGTTCGGACTGGGGCTATACCGCCCTGAGCAGCGCCGGAGCCGTGAAGCCGATCATCAATAAGTCTGCCCAATCCGATCTGGACAAAAATGCCACCGGCATTATGATTGACGGGGGAGATCCGCTGTCTACGCTGACCTACCGGCTGGCTGGCCTGGAAGGGGGCAAAAGCTACCGCTTTACCTCCTATCACCGCCTGTGGTGGGACAACGAAATGCCGTTGAAGATTGCCGTGCAATATACCTTAAACGGAAAAACCGTCTCCCAACTGGTGAACCGTCTGCATCTGGATCATGCAGGACACTCACGGCAGGTGGAGTATAGCCTCAATCTTCCGGTGGGAGCCTCCGATGTGCGGTATGTGCTGACCAATGCAGGCTCGTATACGGCAGGCCCGGGGGCAGGCAAAACCAACAAAAATGCCGCCATCAGCTGGCTGGCGGTGGAGGAGCTGGCTGGTGCGGCACAAACTCCGGTTTATTCCTCCATTGGGGGAGTAGCAGGCACCAATACCGATGTTTGGTTCGATACCAAGGGCGAGCCCATTCAGGCCCACGGCGGCCAGGTTACCTGGGTGGAGCATGTGAGCTGGAACAGCGGCAAGCCATCCTATACAGCTGCTCCGGCTGCCGGTGACGGCGCCTGGCTGTGGGTGGGCGAGGATAAAACCTTTGGCGGAAGGCCGATAGGCGGCATTCATACCTATGTTTCGAAGGATTTGTACAACTGGGTGGATATGGGCGTTGCCCTCTATCCCCACCGTGTGTTCCCCATGGAGAAAACCTCCGACGGTACGGCGGTCCAGCTAAGCGAAACCCGCTTGGCGGCGCTTAAGGCGCGGGCCATGGCTGCACCCGGCACAGGCTTGAATGAGCTGGGCCAGCCCTTAACCAGGGAGGATATTGAGGGGGCGCGGGATTTCCTGCAGGCTTATGTGGACAAAAATGCCCATCCCGGCTACAGCCGCAGTGGGGACGCTGCCTTCGACTATGTGTCCGCAGCGTATGATGATGTCAGTCTCAGGCTGGCTTTTGACCGGACCTATGCCTACTACACCATCATGGAACGCCCGAAGCTGCTCTACAACGAACAGACGCGCAAGTATGTCATTGTGTACCATGCGGACGGTCCCACAGATGCGCGGATTCTGGAGCATTTCGACACCCTGCAGAGCGACTCCATGTACAATACGGGCATCAGCCGTTACAGCCGGGCGCAGATGGGCTTCGCCGAATCGGATACGCCCTTCGGCCCCTTCAAGCTGGTTAATGCCCAAAAAATGAACTATATCGAGGGCTATTATCCGAGCAACCAGGGCATGGCCCGGGATATGACCGTGTTCAAGGATGATGACGGCCAGGCATATGCGATCTATTCCAGTGAAGAGAACAAATACACCTATGTGTCTCTCCTCAATGAATCGTATACCGCTCCTGCACAGGACGGCACCGCAGGACTGGGGGAAACCTTTACAGCCCGGGTATTCCCGGATGTGAGCAGAGAGGCTCCGGCAGTCTTCAAGTATGACGGATATTATTACTTTATTACCTCGGGCACCACCGGCTGGGACCCGAACCCGTCCATTGCCTACAGGGCCAATCATATTTTGGGAAATACGGCGGACGGCGGCAAAACCTTCACACCCTATACCAAGCTGGGGAACCCGTTCCCCAACGACAGCTCCAATACATCCTACAGGACCCAATCCACGGCAGTGATTCCGTATGATCCGGCCAACGGTCTGTTTATCTATATGGGCGACCGCTGGATACAGCAGTCTCTGGAAAGCTCAGGCTACGCATGGCTTCCCTTGCGGATTGGCGCCAATGGCACTCAAATTGAAGGCCAAACCTTGAGCAATTGGAGCCTGGGCATAATGGATACCTTTGCCCCGTTGAAGGTGCTGACCACCGGAAGCAAACCGTTCCGGATGGGAGAAGCCCTGGAGCTGCCTGCGGCTCTGGATGTGCAGAAGGGTTCGGCGGTGTTCCGGAATGTGCCCGTGGCTTGGGATGCAGCCAGTACAGAGGCAGCACGCTTAAAGCCGGGAACCGCCAATGTACAGGGAACGCTGGCAGGTGAATTGTCCGGCAGCAAAATCAATTATGAGATTATGGTCACCCTACCGGATAATCTGCTTTATTTCGTAAATCCGGCCTCCGGCGATGTTGCGGAATACACTCAGCTGGTGGAGGCTTACAAGGCCTCAACAGGCAAAGCCCTGCGGCATGAAGCGGCAGAGCAGGGGTATGATCCTGCAAGTGGTAAAATATGGGGTTTTACAGGTAATAACAGTACCTTACGGGCCAGCACGGCGGATATTTTCCAAAGTCTGCGTTATGTGAACAGCTCCTCCGAGCGCAGCCTGACCTATAAATTTGATCTGGAAAAAGGCAATTATACCGTCTACATGGGCTTCTATGACCCGTGGTTCTCCAGCTCCCAATCCAAACGGGTTGCCCATACCCTCATTAACGGCACCACCGTGGAAACGGGCCGGATTATCAACGCTGCTTACGCGGTGGCGGAGCATAAGGGAATTGTGATGAATGAAGCCGGGACCATGGAAGTAACAGTCGCCCCCGCCAATTCCGGCAGCAACACCGATGTGCAGCTGAGCTGGATCATGATTGCGAAGCCCCAGGGTGAGGATGGGGTGAAGCCGGTCATTTCCCTGTTGGGGGAAGCCACAGCTTTTGTGGAAAAAGGGGCCGTGTATACAGATGCGGGAGCAACGGCGGCGGATGACCGGGACGGGGATATTACGGACCGGATTGCGGTGTCCTACAAGTGGCAGGGTGCGCCGGTTGCGGCGATCAGCACGGTGACGGAGGCCACCTATTCGGTGCACTACAATGTCAGCGACTCCGCAGGCAACGCGGCTGATGAGGCAGTGAGAACGGTTATTGTAAAAGCGCCGCCAGTTGTTTCGGATACGGTGGAGCCGGTCATTACCCTGCTGGGGCAAAAGCTGGTGACCCTGGGCGTGGGGGCGGATTATACGGATGCGGGGGCAATCGCCTCGGATGACCGGGACGGGGATATCACGAACCGGATCAGCCGCACCTACAGCTGGAACGGTCTTCCTGCAGCGGGTGTCAGTACCGTAACGGAGGCCACCTACAAGGTCCACTACAACGTCAGCGACCTGGCGGGCAACCGGGCCAAGGAGGTTACGCGGACGGTAGTGGTGGCTACGTATGGCGAACCGGATACGGTGAGACCGGTGATTACATTGCTGGGCGATGTAACCGTATATGTTGAAAACGGAGCGGAGTACCTGGATGCGGGAGCCATTGCGGCGGATGACCGGGATGGCAATATTACGGACCGGATGGTGGTCATCTACAAGCGGAATGGTGAGACT
>JAQSYT010000320.1 GCA_029256065.1 Paenibacillaceae bacterium | reverse complement strand
GGCCAGCCAGAATCATTTCAATCATTTTTTCCGGGAACTGCCGGGGCCGTGGAAAGCATATATAAAATTTGGTTATGGTATAATGGTTCAAGATAACGAAACCTTCAAATTTGAAGAAACGGAGTGTGCCCTGAAAAATGGACACCAATTGGAAGCGGAGAATTACCTTGTTTCTTGCCACACAGACCATCTCTCTGTTTGGCACGGCGCTTGTGCAATATGCCATCACCTGGCATATTACGCTGACTACCCAGTCCGGCAGCATGATGACCATCGCCATTGTCTGCGGCTTTCTGCCGACCTTCTTCCTGTCCCCCTTTGGCGGGGTATGGGCGGACCGGTACAACCGCAAGCGGCTGATCATCATTTCCGACAGCGCCATTGCGTTAACCACTCTGGTCATGGCTCTTCTGTTTCTGGCAGGCCATGAATCCCTGTGGCTGCTCTTCGTGATGTCGGCCGTCCGCGCCTTGGGATCGGCCGTACAGGGCCCTGCCGTAGGAGCGATTCTGCCGCAGCTGGTGCCCGAGGACCAATTAACCCGTGTGAACGGAATCAACGGCAGCATCCAGGCGTTGATTATGCTGGTAGCCCCTATGGCCAGCGGCGCTTTGCTTGGGATAGCTCCCTTGTCCACCATTTTCTTCATTGACGTGGTGACCTGCCTCATTGCTGTATGCTCCCTGTTCCTGTTTCTCCAGGTCAAGGACCATGAGCGGATGCAGAACCGCCAGGAGGGCGGATATTTCGGCGATCTGCGGGAAGGCATCCGGTTTATTGCCACTCACTCGTATCTCAAGCAATTCTTTATTTTTGGCGGCATTTTCTTTGTCCTGATGGCGCCTGCCGCAGTCCTTACGCCTCTCCAGGTGGCACGCAGCTTCGGGGACCAGGTATGGCGGCTGGTGGCGATTGAAATTACCTTTTCCGTGGGCATGATGCTGGGCGGGCTGCTCATCGCTACGTGGGGCGGCTTCCGCAACAAAATTCATTCTATGACCCTGTCCTGCCTGATTATGGGCGCTTGCACGGCAGCTCTGGGAGTGGTGCCGGACTTCTGGATTTACCTGGGCTTTATGTCCATTTTCGGCTTGGCTATTCCCTTGTTCAACACTCCCTCCACCGTACTCCTCCAGGACCGTGTGGACAAGGACTATACCGGCCGTGTATTCGGTGTGTTCGGGATGATCAGCAGCTCCATGATGCCTATGGGTATGCTGGTGTTTGGTCCAATGGCGGATAGAGTGGCCATTGAATGGATCCTGCTGGCCACAGGCGTGCTGTTGATGATCCAATCCTTGTTCCTGTTGAAAAATAAAGCGCTGCTGAAGGCAGGAGCGCCCCTTGAGCCCGGTCCGGAGGCAAAGACGGAAGCTGCGCCGCAATAGCTCCACAAACGAAAAAAAACGTCCTTGTGCCTTCCTCCGGAAAGGTGAACGGGACGTTTTATTTTTCATCAGAAGCGTGCTCCTCCGCTTCCACATCCCCGGCCGCTGCCTCCAACACCGCCAGCCGCACCTGATCCTGCAATAGCCGTGCGGCGGCTTCCGCCAGCGCAGAAGGATCGGCTTCCGCTTCCAGCCATGCTTCCTCCAGCGGGCAGCAGCAGGCGGCAGCGCTTTGGAGGTAGCTGTAGATAATCTGTGCTTCATCCACATCGAAGCGGGTAATAGCGCTCTGCTTGTCTGCACCGGAGGCGGCATAGGCGGCACTCACCAGCTTGCCAATCTCCTGTGCCTGTATGGCCTCTGCCGCTCCTTCTGTGGGCAGAGACAGCCGGTGGTTCAAGAGCAGCCGGTTGCCTTTGATCAGGAACAGCTTAGCGATTCCGACGCCCATGTCCTCCAGTACCATGGAGATATGGCCCGTCTCTGCGAAGCTGATCATCTTTTCCTTCTGCAGCAGATATTGGACGGCACGCCCTTCATCCCGGTATCTGGCAGCAGCTTCAAAATCAAAGCGCTCGGCTGCGTCCAGCATCCGTTTATCCATCTGCTCCAGAATCTCTGTACTGCTGCCCTCCAGAAATTGAATGATCCGGTTCACTATTCCCTCATATGCCTCCGCGGCGCTTCCTCCGGCGCACATGCCCATGCACCGGCCCAGAGCATGGTTCAAGCAGGGACCCCTTTTGCCTGCCGGGCTGCTGCACATGATCCGCAGGCATTCCTTTATGCCGTCCACCGCCCGCTCCACCGTACCCCGGCTGCTGTAGGGGCCGAACCGCCGGAGACCGTGGTCGTCCTCCGGATTGTAGCTGACCGTCAGATAACGTAGGCCGTCCCTTGCCCGGTGGATGGTGATGTAGGTATAGGCCTCCGGATTTTTCATCTTCCGGTTATAGGCAGGGCGCAGCTCCTTGATGAGGCGGCATTCCAACAGAAACGCTTCAAATTCCGTATCTGTGCGGCGTATCTCCAAATCACGGATATGGGAGACCAGCACACGGGTTTTGGGGCTGTGGCCGCTGCTTTTCACGAAGTAGGACTGAACCCTGCGCCTGAGCTGCTTGGCTTTGCCCACATAGATGATATTGCCCAGCGAATCCTTCATCAGGTAAACGCCGGGGGTTAGGGGCAGCGCCCTGATCTTTTCCTTTAATTCCTGCTGCATGCGCCGCATTCCCTCCCGGCCCGGCTGGCTGCCGTTTTCCTCTATGATAGGACAGACAGGCAGGCAGCGCAATCGGCCGGGTCACGGATTATTTATTTTGTCCCGGCCGGATCAGCCGCTGTGTGCCCCAGGCGGGCCATCGACACCAGTTCAGCATTGGCATTGGCTATGCCCAGGATCTGATCCCGGATAATTTCCGATCCCAGCGTGCTGTAAACGGTGCCGTTTCCGCCGTAGCCGAGGAGATAGTACAAGCGCTCCCGCTGGGGATGCTTTCCGATGAAGGGCAGGTTGTCCCGGGATTCCCCGAACACGGCCGCCCACGCGTATTCCGCCTCCACCTTCAGCATGGGAAACAGACTCTCCACCTCCCGCCTGAGGGCTTCCGCCCGCTGGGCGATCAATTGCTTGCTGTGGGGGAAAGTCGGCTTGTCTTCATCCAACCCTCCTGCTACAATCCGGCCGTCGGCCGTGGTACGCAGATAGAAATAAGGCCGTCTGGTTTCCCAAATCAGCACCCTGTCTTTCCAAACCGAATCCAGACCGTCCACAGGTTGGGTGGCAATGGCATAGGAGCAGTTAAGGTCAATTCCGCTCTCTTCCAAACCGGGAGGAGAGCAGTAGCCGGTGGCGACGATGGCATTTTCGGCAATGAACAGCCCATTTGGTGTATGCACGGCAATATGGTCCGGTTGGTTTTCAAGAGCGGTAACCTCTGTATGCTCAAAAAAATGGACGCCCTTGCTGTCCAGATATGTAAGAATAGCGCGGATGAAGCGGTACGGATTCAGCTCCGCATCCCCGTAGGTAAGGAGGGCTGCCGGTTTACGGAACGGATATTGTTTCGCGAGCTCCTCCGCTTCCAGATAGTCTACCTTGAAGCCGTTTCCGCTGAGAGCTTTGTATTCCTTTATCAGCAGATCCACATCCTGTTCCACACTGGCAAAATACAGGCTGGATCGGCGGATAAAATCCACTGGCTCCTCCAGGGAACGGGAGACTTGTTCCAGCCTGTCTATGGCTTTTACGCATAAATGATAAAATTGCACCGCCTTGGTTTTGCCGATCTGCTGCATAAGCTGGTGAAGCATCACGTCATTGGAATACTGAATGAGCCCCGTATTAGCCAGGCTGCTGCCGCAGGCCATGGCTCCCTTGTCCAATACGGCCACCTTCAGCCCTTCCGCTGCCAGGGTATAGGCGGTTAAGGCTCCCGACATGCCTCCTCCAACCACAACCGCATCATAGCGGGAAGCGGGCTCTCTTGGCGTTAGGTGAAACTCCCGGGTCCCGGTGGTGCTCCAGTACAATCTGCCATCGTATAAGTCCATCCGCATCAGCCTCCTGCTGGGGTGTGCCTGACAACTCCGGGGGGAGCAAATTTTGCTGAAAGGAAAGTGAAGGATGCCCGCAAGCGGGTTTTCAGACACACCTGGTTTTACCATTCCTTACCCCGGAGCACCGGGGGGCAAAACGGCGCAGCCGGCTCCTTCCTGGCACGTATGCCAGAATGCCTCTAGTAGGATGTTCCGCCTGAAGCCATGCCATACCCGGTTGAACTCGTCCTGCCGTCTTCGGAAGGATCCCAGCCTGCAAAAGTCGGATAGTTCCGTAAGCGCGCCTTTCCGTTTCAGACGCCTTGCAATCCCAAAAAACTACAATGCTACCCCTTGACCTTGGAGCGGCACCAACGCCTATGATAGGGATAATTCCGGAAGAATGAAAGGTTGAACCCTTATGTATTACACCATTGGCGAGCTGGCGAAGGTGGTTAATCTGTCCACGGATGCCATCCGGTACTACGAGGAAGTAGGGCTTCTCAGGCCCAATCATGTGGACCCGGTTAACAGGTACCGCTACTACACACCGGAGCAAATCGGCAGAATCATGGAAATTGTGGAGTGGAAGGAATGCGGCCTGACTCTGGAGGAGATCGGGAATTTGCTGGACGGAGCGGACTTGGACAAGCGGCAGAAAATCTTTCAAGAGCGGCTTGCCGATATGCTGGACAGGGAAGCAAGGCTGGCACATTCCATCCGTCTTCTCCAGAGCCGGATAGCCGCCCATAAGGAGGCATCTGCGGAGATGAAGACGGTATTGATTATCGATGATTCGGCGT
This sequence comes from Paenibacillaceae bacterium, assembly GCA_029256065.1. Taxonomy (GTDB): domain Bacteria; phylum Bacillota; class Bacilli; order Paenibacillales; family NBRC-103111; genus Paenibacillus_AR. The sequence goes on along the minus strand of JAQSYT010000320.1, from coordinate 1,371 downwards.
TTGTACGGCAATGTATTGCTGATGTGTTGGAAAGACAAGGGTGGACGGTGGCGGAGTCCGTACCGGACGGGGAGCAGGGACTGGAGCTGTACGGCTGGCAGAAGCCTGACGTGGTTGTGTTGGATATTGGGCTGCCGGGAATGGATGGTATCCAGGTCCTGAAGCATATCCGGCAGCAGGACCCTAACGCCAAAGTGGTGATGTGCTCCGGCAGAGGCACTCCGGAGGTGGTGCAGGAATGCCTCGATAACGGAGCGGTGAACTTCGTGGCTAAGCCTTTTCTGCCGCATGTTTTGGCGGATGCGGTAGCTGCGGCAGTGCAATCTCCTGTTCTGGGCTGAAGCGTCAGGATGAATACTCCTCTACATACCAGTCCAGCATTTTGCGGGCAATGCTGACAGGAGACGGAATGACCGGCAGTCTGTCCGGGTCAAACCATTGGGCGTCCACGATTTCTTCCCCATCCACCTGAATGTCGCCGCTCTCATAGTCTGCAATGAAGCCGATCATGATGGAGTGGGGGAAGGGCCATTGCTGGCTGTCGAAGTACCGGAGGTTGGTGACGGTGATGCCAACCTCTTCTTTTGTTTCCCGGCGGACACAGTCCTCCAGGGTTTCTCCGGGCTCCACGAAGCCTGCAATCAGACCGTACATATTATTCGTGAAGTGCTTGGCCCGAGCCAGAAGCACCTGCCGCTCCTTCAGGATGACGGTAATTACCGCAGGAGCCAGCCGGGGAAAGCTTACGCTGCCGCATGCGGGACAAAGCATAGCATGCTCCTTGGGCGAAGGCACAGTTTCAGTACCGCACGTACCGCAGAACCGGTGGGTGAGGCCCCAGGCCACTAATTGGACTGCCCGGCCCGCCAGATGGAACAAGCCTTCGTCCATTTTGCCGTAGAGGCTTCTTAACGGATGGAAGGCCAAGCCTTCTGCCAGCCCGGCCTCGGTTTCCGTAGACGCCGCATAACAGGGAACACCCTTCCAGGTGCCCAGGTAGTGGGTGCGCCCGGTCACAAGGCCCAGCTCTTCTGCGCTGGCGGCTGCGGTGATTTCCACGCCGTCCTCGTGTTCCATGATCAGCAGGCTTCCCGCCCGGGAGATAAACCAATAAGCGGAGGCACCCGCCTCGTGGTCGGGGACATAAGCGGGAATATAGTGAGTGTAAATACTCTCTCGAGGTGCAAGCATGTGCAGGACCCTTTCTGGTCGAGAGACTGCGACGAAATAATTACCGCTAATTTGCTGACAAAGCTCCCAAAACCATGGAGACTTTGCCATCAAAAGCGGGTACTAATTTCCTCTCAGCTCCTAAGTCTTCATTTCCAATATTCTAAAGATAGCAGATGCGTTCCGCACTGGCAATTTGCT
>JAQSYT010000319.1 GCA_029256065.1 Paenibacillaceae bacterium | reverse complement strand
TCGCTTGACGTACCCCCGGTGAACTCACGCAAAAGTGCCTTGCCATGAACAAAAATTCGCTAAAATCTGCTCCCCTCGGAGTTTTCAGACACGCCCTAGAAAAACACGTATTTTCGTAAAAAACAGTCCGTCCCATTGATGCTGCCAATGACAGTATTCTGAGGAACGGACTATTTTTAATTAAGCCGATTCAGCCTTCCCCTGCAGAGGAACGGAGGCGGTTTGCTTGCGGCCCCTCAGAAGCGCCTGCAGGCTGCGGAGATTCACCAGAATGATGCCGGTCAGGATAATCAGAGCGCCTGCGGCGGATATCCAGGAGAAGGCTTCCCCGTAAACCGCGCTGCCCAGCCCCATGGCAATGAGAGGTGAAATGTAGAGCCAGGTGGAGGGGAATACCGGATTGGTTTTGGCGTTCAGCCAATAGAACAGGCTATGGCCGATCATGGACCCGGCGACAGTCAGGTACAGAATAGAACCCAGCGCCGGAAGCGAAAATATCTGTCCGGGCCGGGGCTGCTCCACGAACAGGGACAAAACCAGGAGCAGAATACCGCCGAAAAGCATTTGTGCGGCGTTCAGAGCCAGTGGTGATGCCTCCGGCTGGCGGTCCATCACCGATTTGGAATACAGCGCTCCGCCTGAATAGCATACCTCGCCCAGCAGCACCACCAGGCAGCCGGCCAGCCACATGGAGCTGAAGTCAAGCTGCAGTCCCGGCAGCATCAGCACGAATACTCCGGCAAAGCCGATGGCGCAGCCGGCAGCGGAGGTGAAGTGTGCCCTCCGGCGGGTGTAGGCGGTCTGGAGCAGCAGAATCATGATAGGGCCTGTGGCGGAGAGAACAGCCGCCAATCCGGAGCTGATATGCTGCTCCGCCCAATAGAGGGTGGAGAAGGTGCCGAAGGTGACCAGGAATCCGGTCAGCAGGGTTTCCTTGCGCCACAGAAGGGACAAGACCGCTTTTTTCTTCCATAGTGAATAAAGGAACAGAATTCCCCCTGCGGTGATAAACCGGATGCTTGCGGAATAAAAGGGGGCAAGTCCGGCGTCAATCCCAATTTTGATGGCAAGAAAGGTCGTTCCGAAGATCAGGCACATGATAATAAAGCCTAATGCAATCATTCTAATTCCTCCTAAAGGGTTCTGCCCATTTCCATATGTGGTTGGTTCCTATCATAAGGGCAGAGGCTCAGAACAGAATGAAACGGACAGAACAGACCGACCCGAAATCATATATAATAGGGGATATGAATAGTACAGGGATGTGACCGCAGGTGCAAAAGGAGCAGAATGAGAGAAGTCAGCCATTCCATTTGTTCGAGCAGGTAGTGGAATATTTGGCCAACCGGATCGGCCGGGGGGAGTGGCAGACCCATGAAAAGCTTCCCTCTGTTCGTATTCTGGCCATGGAGCTGAAGGTTCACCGGCTTACGGTTTTCCGGGCCTACCAGGAACTGAAGGCGAGAGGGCTGGTGTATGTGAAGGACAAATCCGGGTATTTTGTCCATCCCGGTGCGGAAGCCTGCGTGCCTGAACCCTCTGCCGGAGCTATTGTTCCGGCTTATCCTATGCGCAACCGCCTGTCGGAAATCCATCAGGTTCCCGTCAACTACCAATTTTCCGAGGCGCTTATTGACCCCAACCTGCTGCCGAACATGTATTTTTCCGATTATGTCAAAAAAGTCTTCGACCTCTACCCCAAGGTGCTGGCGACCTATGCCCCGGTCCAGGGGGATGAGGAGCTGCGGGAGGCGCTATGCCGGTATTTCGCCCATACTCACCGTTTTCATCTTACCCCGCCGGAGCTGCTGGTCACCTCAGGAGCCCAGCAGGCCATTGATCTGATTTCGCGGATATTCATCAAGCCTATGGATGCGGTGCTGATCGAACGTCCCACATACAGCTCCGCGGTGGATATTTTTTCACAAGCGGGAGCAAAGCTGGTAACGGTGGATATTCATCCGTACGGCTACAACATGGAGCAGGTGGAATGGTGCATGCGGCATTACAAGCCGCGGTTGTTTTATTTGAATCCCACCTTCCATAACCCTACCGGCTACACCGTTCCGGTGGAGCAGCGGAAGCGTCTGGTGGAGCTTGCCGAGCAATACCGCTGTCTTCTGGTCGACGATGATACCAATCATGATATTTATTTCGGGAAGGAACCGCCTCCGCCCTTATTTGCCTATGACACGGAAGGGGTAGTGCTGTATATCCGGGGCTTCAGCAAGTATATATCCCCGGGCCTGCGGATTGCCTGCGTGGCCTGCCGGCCGCCGCTGATGAAGCATCTGTTGACAGCCAAGTCGCTGGCGGATAACGGAACTCCTCTGCTGAACCAGAAAATCTTCCTCCACTACTTCACCTCGGCCAGGCTGCAGCAGCATCTGGGAAAGCTGCGGATCGCCCTGCAAATCCGCAAGGATGTAATGGAGGAGGAACTGCGGGATTCCGGCTGGCAATGGTCCAGCCCCGGCGGGGGCCTGAACTTGTGGGTCAGGCTGACGGACGGCATATCCTCTCCGGTTCTCCTGGAACGATGCCTGGAGGCCTCCATAGCCTTTGTGCCCGGGGTAATCTGCGATCCTTTGCGCCAGATGGACGAATGGGCCAGGTTCAGCTTTTCCTTCGCCAATGAGCTGCAAATCCGCGCCGGCATGAGACGGGTGCTGGAGCTTTCCCGCCGGAATTGAACAGAACTCCCCTGATTTTGAGCAGTTCTTCAAGCGGCCTGCTGGTATGCTGGAAGAGTGAATTTCAACATTCAGGGGAGAAAATAACCATGAACAAGCCGTTTGCCCTTCAGGCGGAACTGGTCCAAAGGCTGGAGCGGGTGCCTGCAGCACCTGTCCGCATCGTGCTGGATACGGACACCTATAACGAAATTGATGACCAATTTGCAGTGGTTTATGCTTTGTTATCACCGGAGCAGATCAAGGTGGAGGCCCTGTACGCTGCTCCTTTTTTTAATCATATGAGCACTGGTCCTGCCGACGGCATGGAGCTGAGCTATGAAGAGCTCCACCGGCTGCTGGGGCGGATGGGGCACTCTTCGGAGGGTTTTGTGTTCAGGGGCTCCAGGGGCTACCTGCCGGATGCGCACACACCTGTGGAAAGTGAGGCGGCCCGGGATCTGGTGCGGCGGGCTAAGGCCTCCTCCGTGGAGGATCCCCTTTATGTAGTGGCGATCGGGGCGATTACCAACGTGGCATCGGCCATTCTCATGGAGCCGGCGATTGTGGAGCGGATTGTAGTGGTTTGGCTGGGGGGACATGCCCGTCATTGGCCTGTCCAGGATGAATTCAACCAGGTGCAGGATGTTCCGGCGGCCCGGATTGTGTTTGATTGCGGAGTGCCTTTGGTGCAGATTCCCTGTTATGGCGTAGCCTCTGGCTTGAACACCACTACCTCCGAGATGGAGCGGTATGTAAAGGGCTGCGGTGCTATCGGGGATTTTTTGATGGAGCGGTTTTACGGGTTCCGGGAAGAGCATTTCGCCTTCTCCAAAATTATGTGGGACATGACGGCCATTGCCTATTTGGTTGATCCGGATTTGATCCCTACCCATCTGGTGCACAGTCCTGTCCTGACGGATCAGCTGACCCTTAGTGTGAATGAGGGAAGGCATTTTATCCGCTGTGCATATTGGGTGGAGCGCGACCGCATCATGGGGGATTTCTTCCGGAAGCTGAAGGGGCATGCGGATTCTTAAACAATAAAGGCTGGTGGAACGGATGGGTAAAATAGCGGTGGTGGGCAGCATCAATATGGACGTGGTGAACCGTGTGGAGCATCATCCGCTGCCTGGGGAAACAGTCAGCGGTTTGGAAACCGCCTATATTCCAGGAGGCAAGGGCGCTAACCAGGCGGTTGCGGCAGCCCGTGCCGGTGCGCAGGTGCTGATGATCGGAGCGGTTGGGCAGGACCCTTTTGGCGGACCGCTTGTTCAGGCGTTGGAGACGGCGGGAGTGGATACCGGAGGGGTGCTGGTTAAGGCTGGCACCTCCGGAATGGCATTTATTACTGTGGATAACAGCGGGGAGAATAATATTATCCTTTCATCAGGAGCCAACGGGAAGCTGGGTGTTGCCGATATGGAGGCTGGTATCGGGAATGCGGCGGGCGCTCTTGGGGACGGAGACGGTCTGGGCGGAGTGCTTCTGCAGAATGAGATTCCTTGGGAAACTACCGTTGCAGCCGTCCGCCGCGCCCATGCTCTTGGGGCTACTGTATATTTGAACCCGGCCCCTGCGCGGACGGTAGAGGATGAGGTGCTGGCGCTTGTGGATGTGCTGGTGGTCAATGAAACGGAGGCTGCCGCTATCAGCGGTATTCAAGTGACTGGTTCCGGGGATGCGGGGGCGGCTGCGGAATGGCTGCTTGGCCGCGGTGTTGGACAAGTCATCGTCACCTTGGGGGCAGCCGGTGTTGTTTATGCCAGTAAGGAGGGCGAATGTGTGAGCGTTCCTGCCTTCCGCGTGGAGGCAGTGGACACCACCGCTGCCGGGGACACCTTCATCGGTGCATATGCCGCGGCGCGGGAGCGGGGGAGTTCTGTACGGGATGCGCTGCGGTGGGCCAGCGCTGCTGCGGCGCTGGCCGTTACCCGTCGGGGAGCCCAATCCTCGATTCCCACAGCGGACGAAGTTAACCGGTGGCTGGAGAGGAACTGCAAATCATAATCGCCACCGTGGGTAAGAACGATTGTGAATAGGGGAGGGCATTATTCCGTTATTTTCTGTTTCTACAGCAAAAAGGCGCAATAGGGGCACGCAGTTGTCCCCTATTGCGCCTTTTTGCTTCTCTGAAGCCCCAATACCGATGCCATAGCGGAAGCTGCGCTTCCTCTAAGGAGCCCAAACGGTGAGAGCCTTCAAGTTAGCGGAAAGAAGCATTCCTCTATTTAGAAGCATGTACACATAAGGGGTATGCTGAGTAGGTGGAGTAGGGATTCCTAGCCGGGACCCCCTGGGTTGCTGCCGTCAATTGCGGCGCCTGCCAGCCCCTTGGCGAAGCCGCTGGGGCTTTGTCCTGTCAGCTGTTTGAATACACTGCCGAATTGGGAGAGGGAGGCGAAGCCGCAATCCAGAGCAATGGCCGTGAGGTTTTTGTCCCCTTGCTCCAAGATCATTTGCTTGGATTTGTCGATGCGGATATTGCGGATATATTGGGTAGGGGTCATTCCGTTCTCTTCTTTAAATACATGCCGGAAGTGATCCGTGCTGTATCCGCAGATATCCGCCAGCTGGTTGAGCTGGATTTTTTGATTGTAGTATTGCTCGATGTATTTGGCGGCATAAAGGGTTTGCTTGTTACCGGAGACATCCGTTCTTGTTCCTGTCAAGCGCAATACCTCTATTAGAAGCAAGCCCAAATAACATCTGACGGCTTCATCCGAATGGCTGTTTCTGCAGGTGAGCTCACGGTGGATCTGACCAATCCAATAGAATACTCCGCCCGAGTGATCCTTGTAGAGACCTGGTGCGAGAAGGGGTAAGCAGGGGTCATAGTCGAAGCAGAAAAACATCACGTCCGTTTGAGTATCCGTCTGCTCATTATGACTGCTGTCCGCCGGCAAAACGGCAAAGGTGCGTGGTTCGTAGCGGTAAAGCGTGTGGTCGAATTGAGTGGTTCCGGTGCCGGTTTGGTAGTATACAATCTCATGAATCGGGTGGCTGTGCCAGTCTACCTGATGCCCTGGGGAATGGATAGCCCTGCGCAGGAAATGAAGGGAATGGTTCATTAATAGAAGCCCCTTATGCGGATTATGTCTTTACCGGTTTAGTTCCACTATAGCACAGGGCAGGAAGATTGATTTCAAGTTTTTCAAAATAAGTGTTGCATTATGTAAGAATACTATGGTATTATCAAATTCCGCCGCTGAAACAAGCAACACAGCGGAAGGGCAAGAAAGCAAGGCAAGCAAAAAAATAAAAAATAATGCTTGCAAAGATGCATGACAATGTGGTATATTAAAAAAGTCGCCTCTTGAAGAAGAGAACGACGAGGAAACAAATGAGCTCCTTGAAAACTGAACAACGAGCAGCAAAACAATGAAGCCAAACGTTTGAAGCATTGAGCTATCGGCTCTAACATATTGGTCCTTCGGGACCACT
>JAQSYT010000318.1 GCA_029256065.1 Paenibacillaceae bacterium | reverse complement strand
GGAGAAAGGTGTTGAGCAAGGAAGCCAGCAGCATGGGAATAAGCATCAGACCGGCTGGAATTGCCTGTATTTTGTTAAGCATACGCCACTATCCCTCCGACCAGCCGTCTCTAAACAATCACTATATAGGCAGGTTGGAGGGATTTCCAATATTAATTTCTCGCGCTATAATAACTAAAAGTTATTAATCTCCTGAATATAGTAAAGAGGTCCATATGAATTTAAAGCAGCTTGAATATTTCGTAGCCGTTGCGGAAGCGCTGAATTTTACCAAAGCCGCCCGGAAATTTTATATTTCCCAGACTGCCATAACGAAGCAGATTATGGCATTGGAGGCCCGCTTGGACGCGAAGCTCTTCATCCGGACCAAACAGCGTGTGGAGCTGACGCCGGCAGGCTTTGTTTTTCTCCAGGAGTCCAGGTCCATTCTGAACCGGGCTGAGGAAGCCGTGGAAAGGGTTCATCTGGCGGCAGGCGGGATTGCGGGTTCGCTGAACATCGGTTTTGTCAAGGGCTACGAAAAAACCTCCTTCTCCAGTCTGATCCTGGATTTTCACAAGGAATATCCCCATGTATTCATGTCCTTCACCCGGAATAATTCGGAGGAGCTGTACCAGGCTGTGGAGGACAGAGACTTGGACATCGTGTTCAACATCAGCAGTGGTCCGGGAAAAAACGGGGAGCTGGAGCAGCGTACTGTCCGGAAATATCCGCTGGTGGCCGTGGTTTATCCCGCCCATCCGCTGGCCTCCCGGGATTCTCTGCAGCTTGACGAGCTGAAGAATGAAGAGCTGCTTTTGATGGATGCTTCCTTCCGCGAAACCAATAGTACGGGAGTCAGGATTAAGGACCTTCTGGCTAACCAATCCATGCCCCGGATTATCCAGCAATCACGGGATGCGGAATCCATCCTGCTGATGGTCTCCGCCAACATGGGCGTTGCGCTGCTGCCTACCTATGCAGTGAAGTATCTAAACCACTCCCGGCATCTGAAGATCATTCCGCTGGAGGATGAGGGGGAAAGGGTGGAGATTGCGGCTTTCTGGAGCAAAAACAATCATAATCCCGTGCTGGGGATGTTCCTCCGGAAGCTGGAGGCCTTCCAACAGCAAAAAAGCTCCGGCGGATTGTAGTCCGCCCGGAGCTTTTTCTTTGCTTATAGGTTTTGATGCAGGTTCATGAATGAGGGCTTACGGCTCCTCAGGGTAGTCTCCGCCGCCGACCGGATCAGAAGGGAAATTGGGATCGTTAGGGTCGGGATAATTGGGACCGCCGGGACCGGGATAATTGGGATCGTTAGGATCAGGATAGTTGGGCCCGCCCGGGTTGGGCTGGTTGGGAGGAGCTATCAATTCGATGCTTTCAAATTTGAGAATGATACCGTTGCCGTCAATTTCGTACACACCGATGTAGGAAGGGTACGTCAGGCCCTGAATATCACTGCCGGATATGTATGGTGTATCCACACCTGCATCGTCAGCTGTGTCGCCTTGAAGCGGGGCGGTGATTGGCGAGCTGCTGGTTTTGATCCGCAGGCTGCTTCCCGGCTCCTGTCCGTAAACGGTGACTGACACAGTGCCCTCTTCTGTTCCCGCGTTCACTTCGTAGCCTGTCAGAGCTGGAACCGGAAGCGCCGGGGTTACCGAAGGTGTAGGCTCAGGTGTCGGTGTGGCCGTAGGTGTAGGAGTTGGTGTAGGAGTTGGCGTCGCACTTGCGGTAGGAGCAGGTGTAGGTGTTGACTCGGATTCGGATGAATCTGTGGAGTCAGATGAACCGGAGTCTGCCGAAGCCGCAGCCGAAGGCGTGGGTGTAGGCGTGGGTGTAGGCGTTGCCGTCGGTGTAACAGTTGGTGTGGCGGAAGGAGAAGGTGAAGCCAGTGACACGTATTGCTCCTTGGCCTCATAGGCGCCCACCACAAGCAAATCCCGGGTAGCGTTGACCGTTCCACCAAACTTGCCGTCAGAACCATTGGCAAGCAGCTTTAGCTCCAATGCAAGCGCAACATAGCCCTTTGCCCAATCGGATACCGTGGTGTCATTTACTCCGGCAGTTTTCTTGGCTTCGGCATCCTGGCCCAGTCCGCGGACCAAAAAAGTGGCCAGCTGTTCCTTGCTTACGGTGCCGGCCGGATTGTAGGTACCCTCTCCATAGCCGTCGGTAATTCCGGCCGTTTTAAGGGCTTCAATGTAGGGCAATGCATAGCCGTTGGCAGGATCATCCGCCCGGACATCGCTGAAGGTGGAGGTCTTAACATTCTGATTCACATCCAATTGATAGATGAGGGAGGCGACCTTGGCAAACTGGGCGCGATTCATCTCTTCCTTCAGTCCGAAGGCTCCCTCTGAGACGCCATCAAAAACTCCCGCCGAAATCATCGCGTCGAATTTGGCCTTGGTGGCGGCGTCCAAATCCTTCAAATCAGCGAAATCGGCCGAGGTTTTGGCCTCTGTCGGGCTTAAGCCGAAGGCCATAGTCGCGGAACTGAGCAAAGCTGCAACACTTAGGACAATCCACGCTTTTTTTACTCCCATCCGTAAGTAAGCTCCCTTCTAAAATGCAGTTGATGAATGCAGTTCTATTCTAGCAAAACCGCAATCAACAACATTTTCAGAATAAAGGAGCGGAAAATTAAATAAATCCTTATTTTATAAGGACTATTTTGAACTAACAATTATAATTTCTAAGATATGTAAAAATGTCGAATAAACTGATTTTTTGTGCCAAGCATGGGGGAATCAGCGCAGAAGATGAAGCAGCCTTTTGATTTCGTCTCCCGGCTCTGCGCTATACTCCCGGAGGAGCATGCGCTTCAGGGCGTCATATTGCTTCAGCGCTCCCAGGCGGTCGCGGTTTCCCAGATAGGCATGGATCAGCGTCTCATGGAGAGCCTCGCTCCAAGGGACCTGGCGGATTGCTTTTTTGAGAAGCCTGATGCTGACGGGAAGCTGGCCGGCTTCCTCGTACTGCTTGTTCATACGAAGAATCAATTCCACGTAACCTTCCTCCAGAAGCATCCGCCGCTGCTCCGACCAGTCATAATTGTTTTCCGCCAGATAACCGCCCTTATACAGCCCAGCCCCTTTTTCCCAGATAACCAGGGCATTCTGTTGAAGGGAGCCTGGTGTTGAGATTGCTTCCTCAAAGGCTAACATATGGCTGTCAAAGCACTCCATCCGGATGCGGTAATATCCATGCCTTTGCTCCAGCGCATCGGCAATGCCGGCGTTGCCCAGAGTTCCCCGCAAATAATATGCTGTTGTGTTCAAATAAGCGGAGGTGTTCTTAGGGTCATGGCTCCACAAAGCGTCCATGATGCGCATACGGTCCACTGCCTCGCCCCGGTGGTGGGCAAGAAAAGCAAGCAGCTCCTGAGCCTTGGCTGTCCGCCATTTGATTTCCGTACCGTCCGGTGCAAGCACTTGAAAGCGGCCGAAGCATCGGAGGATAGCAGGTGCTGAAGCAGAGAATTCCTGGGGCTTCACCGGTACGTTCACGAAAGATGCCTCCTACAGGGAGCTTGTCTGTTTTTGTATTAGCATTCGAAGCCGTGTGGAGCCAATAGTCCGCTAGATTCGTATGCAACATGCCGGACGGGTCCGCAATTATTCCGGTCCCGCTGCCAATCCCTCCAGAGAATAACCGATCCACGTCTCGATATAACGGGAATCCACAGGCTCCCCTGTAATCAGGAGACGGTAGAAGAGAGGGGCAAACAGCAGGTCGATGGTGAGCTCCGGATCCAGGTCCGGGCGAAGCTCTCCTCTGGCTATACCCTGCTCCAGAATCCTCTTGGAAATAAGGCGCCGCGGGTTAAAGTACCGGCTGCGGTATTCCTCGGCAAGCTTGGCATCGGATTGCCCCTCGGCAATAAACTCCCTCATATATTGCCCGTCTCCGCCGGTGAGGAAGGCCGCCAGCTGCTTGACCTGGAGAAACAGGTCCTGACGGACGGAGCCAGTGTCCGGTACTGTCAGCACTGCTTCGGAAGCCTCGAAGAACGCCTCCATCACAACGGCGGCTTTGTTGGGCCACCATTTGTAGATGGTGGCTTTACTGACGCCGGCTTTTTCCGATATCCCGTCTACCGTTACAGACTTGAAGCCTTGCTCTGTAAGCAGCTGGTAGGCAGCGGCCAGAATAGCTTTTTGGGTGGTTAAGCTTCTTGGGCGGCCAATCTTCTTTTCCATGAGGCAATCTCCTTGTAATGAATTAAGAAACGATACGTTTATTATAGTATGCCCAATTGGGAATGAAAAGGATTGACAAAAGTAAACGGTTCGTTTACTATTTAATTAGTGAACTAAACGTTCAGTATGTAATTAAAAATGGAGGTCCTGAATATGAGCAAGCAAACCCGGCTTCAATCCTTCTCCAATCCCCCGGCCATGACCACGAGGCTAATGTTTATACTGGCAGCCGCCTGCGGGCTGATTGTGGCAAATCTCTACTATGCACAGCCGCTGGTTGGTCCCATCAGCCAATCTGCAGGCATTTCTCCATCCGCTTCCGGACTCATTGTTACCATGACCCAAATCGGCTATGTCATCGGTTTGTTATTTATTGTGCCCTTGAGTGACCTGGTGGAAAACCGCCGGCTGGTTTCCATGGCTTTAGGGGTTGCCGCCGCCGGATTGACGGTTGCTGCCTTGGCCAATGGAAAGGCCATGTTTTTTGCCGCTTCAGTATTGATCGGAGCCGGCTCTGTAGGTGCCCAAATTCTGGTGCCGTATGCCGCTTCCCTTGCTTCCGCCGACCAGAGAGGCCGGATTGTCGGCAACATTATGAGCGGTCTGCTCCTGGGCATCATGCTGGCCAGACCTGCAGCCAGCCTCACCGCCGGAATGTTAGGCTGGCGGGCGGTATTCCTTTTGTCTGCGGTGCTGATGGGCCTTATGATTATGCTGCTGCTTCCCCTGCTGCCGAAACGGATTCCCCAATCCGGGAACCGTTATCCGGAGATTCTCCAGTCTCTTTGGCAGCTGCTTCAAACCAAGCCTGTACTGCGCAGAAGAGCCTTATACCAGGCCTGCTTGTTCGGCAGCTTCAGCCTTTTCTGGACGGTGGTGCCCTTGTGGCTGTCCGACCATTTTCATGCCTCGCAAAATGAAATTGCCGTCTTCGCACTGGTTGGGGTAGCAGGCGCTGTTGCCGCTCCTATTGCCGGGAGATTGGCTGATAAGGGCTGGACTCGCAGACTGACGGGCATCGCCATCGTCACTGCCGGTGCCGCGTTCCTGCTGACCCATGCTTTTGCCGGAAACAGAATCCTGTCCGTCATCTTGTTCGGTGCGGCTGCCATATTGCTGGATATGGCGGTTTCGGGGAATCTGGTGCTGGGCCAGCAGGCTATTTATGCCTTAGGCGATGAGATCCGCGGCAGAGTCAACGGTTTGTTTATGGCCATTTTCTTCGCCGGGGGCGCATTGGGATCCGCTGTGGGCGGGTGGACGTATGCCCATGGCAGCTGGATGCTGGCTTCGTTGGCAGGCTTAACCCTCCCGGTGCTGGCCCTCCTGTATTATTTGACGGAGCTTCCCGGGAAGTCCGGAGCTGCCGGTAAGGCCTTATCTGGCGAAAATTAACGCTCTTTAAGCGGAGGTCAAAATTTGTCCGCAGGGCACACTGAGTTGGGGAGGTGATAACGATGCCCGACGTAAAATGTGCCGTTTCCAATTGCGCGTTTTGGGACAAGGGAAACAAATGCGGTGCCGACCTGATCATGATTGAAGTGGATCAGCACGCCAATGTCAAATTCGACGCCGAGTTTGCGGGTGAAGGATTCGACACCGAACATCAGGACAATGCGGATAATTCGAAAAACACCTGCTGCCACACCTTCAAGCCGAAAGCTTAAGAGACAGCTGAAAATCGGCTCCGGCCCTGCTTCTCCCAGCCGGTGGCCGGCCGGAAGCAAAGGCCTGGAGTCTTTTTCGCAGGAGAGGAGGCCAACGAGATGGATGTTGAGAATGATTGGGATCTGGAAGGACCTAAACGTGTGAAGGATTCGAATTCCGCTGATACTGCCATCGGTGAGGATGAGGAGTTCAGCGAGGAGCTGGCAGCCGGGGGTGCAGCAGGGGAAGCGGACCCGTCCATAGATTCGGTTCACAGGGATATTGAGGA
>JAQSYT010000317.1 GCA_029256065.1 Paenibacillaceae bacterium | reverse complement strand
GCGTGGATTGAAATCCAAGACTTTTGATCATCTTTGAGCACTGGAGAGTCGCACTCCGTATGGAGTGCGAGCATTGAAATAGCGCAATAAACGGTGATGGATCTGATTAAGCAGAGTGCACTCCGTAAGGAGATGCACATTCTTCTGGAATATATTGAAACAATCCCCTCCTTTCCCCCGTCAGAGAAAACAAGGAAGCTGTCTAAAGGAGGAGAAGAGGGTGAAGCCTGCATTACTACTTGTTTTGGTTGTCGGAATTCTAGTGGGTTGTGAAGGCATAGGGCAGGGTATGAAGCCAATGGATGGGAATGGAGGCACTACTCGTAGCCCGGATGCCGGCGTGAATCAAAATGAAGATGTGATTTATACTCATGGCCGGGTGCAAAATGTGGGCAAGCTGGATGAGTTTATGGGGCGGGGGAGCGGGCAATTACGAATCGTTCATTACACGGTAGAGGGCGATCCGATTTTTAATGATTTGTCTTATGAGAATGAACGGGTGAAGGTACGGCGTGACAATACGCAGGATCGTTTCGGTACTCCCCGGGTGGTGGTGTATTCCTGCAATAAGCTAAACAAGGAAGAAACAGATACTCAGATGCTTTTTACTTTAAGCGGCTGTGATGGAGAAGCGGAGAAGGTACCCCTGTTTCGTGTGAGCTATGATGTGGGGCAGCAGGATACCTTCGAATTTGACCTGCGTTATGGCGTTCAGAGGAAGAATGTAATCGATACGTTCCAGAACCGGTTAGTCAAGGATCTGATCATAGCGGGGACTGCGGAGGTGAACGATTTCAAGCTGACCCCGAAGGAGCGTCAGACCATCTACAAGGCAATGGTTCTGGCGAACTATCTGGAGCCCAAGGAGCTGTCTCTGGCATGCAATGTTAAGCCTCACGGCAGCTATGACCTGAGGGTAAGGATTAATGACGCGGAGCATCAATATCAATGGAGCCAATGCGACCAGGGCCGGGACGGCCTGGACATGCTGGAGGTGGCGAATACAATTATTGAAGTGGTGCAGGCCCGCAAGGATTATCAGGAGCTGCCGCCTGCGGAGGGAGGCTATCATTAACCTAAATCCCCACAGCCGCCATCCCGGCGAGCACCCGCTCCCCTCTTACCTCCATATCCCAACCGCTGGACCTTTGCAGCGGCAGTTCGGAAACGATACTCCCGTCCTTCGTAAACAGAACCCTGTCAGCCCTGGCCGCGACCTTCGCATCATGGGTCACAAGCAATATGGCGGTGCCCTCTTTGTTGATGTCCACCAGCAGTCCCATGATTTCCTCTGCCGACTTGGAGTTAAGTGCCCCGGTCGGCTCGTCGGCAAAGAGAATCTCCGGCGCATTCATCAGGGCGCGGCAGATGCCGGCCCGCTGGAGCTGGCCCCCCGAAACCTCGGCGGTATCCCTGTCTTCGAGCCCATCAATCCCCGTTTTCTTCATCAAGGCCTTCGCCTTTTGTGTAAGCCTCGCTGTATCTTTTTTGCCATTATGCGCGGCAGGGAGGATAATATTATCCAAAAGATTCAAGTTTTTCAGCATAGTGGGCTGCTGAAAGACAAACCCCATTTGGGTCCGGCGAACATCCGCAAGTGCGTTTTCCCGGAGATCAGATAGCTCGGTATCGCCAAATTTCACCGATCCGCTTGTAATTTCGTCCATGCCGCTGAGTGCAAACAGCAGTGTGGATTTCCCCGAACCGGAAGGCCCCATCACGGCAACAAACTCGCCCTTTGCGATTTCCACGTTTACTCCGTTCAGCGCCAAAACCTGCTCCTTACCCTTGCCAAAGGTTTTCACAATATTCTCACCTGTAATGATGCTGTTCATCATGTTATGCCACCTTAATATGCTCGGAAATTTTTAGTGCTTGGATGCCGGAAATACCCACTATGGTGGCGGCGACGACGCAGCCTGCAATCAATAGAGGCGAAGCCAGGTAGACAAACCAAGGGTTTACCGTAAAATGGAAGGCAGCTGCGCCAAAGGAAGAAACGATTGCCACGCCAACAAGCTCTCCCAGCGTATTGGCCAGAATCGTGCCGAGGATAACGCCCAACGTCAGTACGATGATGGAGCGCGTAAGATACTGTCTACGAATATCTGCACCGGTGAAGCCCATTGATTTCAGTATAGCGATGGGATAACGGTCCTTCGCCACCAGCATTTTCATAAACAGCACCGTAACCAGCAATGTAAGCAGAACGGTTGCCCCGATAGCAACAACGGAAGCCATTTTGATCGCATTCCGCATGGAGCCGAGCATCTGCCCGATGCTTTCGTCGATGCCGGTAACCTTGGCGAAGGGAAACTGCTCCCTGTACTGTGAAATCGCCGCCTTTACAGTCTGGCGGTCACGGAAGGTAACCGCCAGGCTGACGCTCAGAACATCTCCGCTATTCGTGTCAAAAGCCGCCTGCGCCGTTCGGCCGCCGTTGGTGACATCAGAGTAAATCCCACTGACCGTCAGGTGCTTTTCCGCGCCGTCCACGATCAAAATAATTTTGTCCCCTACGGTTTTCTCAAGATCCTTGGCATTGAGGACGGAGAGGGCCAGCTCCGATTCCGATTGCGGCGCTTGGCCCTTGGAGTAGGTGATGGGATAAGCGGAATAGTCGCCCAATGTCACCCGCAGCTTCTCCATCGTCCCGTCGTCCGCCCTCCGGTCCAGCATCATGCCGGTAAACAAAGCAAACTGTTCTACATTCCGGTCCGCAGCCAGCGCATCAGCCACCTCCGCCGCTTTCCCCTGAACGTTCTCCACCTGTGTCCGCATCACTCCGATATTAACGTCGCAGATGCCCATCCCCATGTAAGTAATGAAGCTTTCCGCAGAAATGGTGCTGCTGATATTTTGCGGCACAATCATCAGGAAGGAGGAAATGACCAGCACCATCAGCATGGTGACATACAGCTTTTTCCGCGTGAGCACATCCTTGATGCCAAGAAAGATGTTTCGGGAAAACAGCCTGTTATTGCTCAGCCGGAGGATTCTGGCCGATTTTGATTTTTCCTGGGGTGCGCCGAACCGTACCGCCTGGGCTGCAGAAATGTGACGGAAGCGCCGCAGCACGCCGTTCACATACAGCAGAACAACCCCGCCAATAACCGCTGCCCCCAGAAGTCCCCAGAGCAAGCCGGGTATCGGACTGCCGCTTTCCCCCATGTACAGGCGGATATTGTGCATAAACGGCCTTTGGAGGGGCAGGGAGGCTAGAAAGCCCAGCGCACAAGCCGTCCCTGAGATAACGCCGTACTTGGCAAGGTAAAGCTTTTTAATCTGCGATACCCGCAGTCCAACAGCCTTCAGAACGCCTATTTCCTTATAATCCTCTTCGATTTTGGCCAGCAGTGTAAACCGGATGCACAAAAACGCCACGATGATAACAAGGCTGCCGATCAACATCAGTACAGCAATCATGATGCCGTCTGTAATGGCATTGATCATCTTCACTTGCGTGTAAGTAATAGCGGGCGGACCGTTGGCCGGAAGCCCTGCGTCCAGATAGGCGGTTTCGAAGGCCGGGAAGGAAACATCCTCTGCCAGCCGGAACTCGATAAGGCTTTCTAATTTTCCGAATTCACGGACCTTTTCAAAATCCCCTGTGCTCACCAGGAACCGCTTGGAGCTGATTAGCGCTGCATTCATGATGGAATCCCGTAAAAATCCCGCAACGGTAAACGTACTGCCGTGGATGGTCACGGCATCTCCAAGAGCCGCATTTCCCTCCTGCCTGTAATAAAGGGGGACATAGATTTCTCCGTCAGCGGGCTGGATCACTTGGCCGTTCAAATCAAGCAGGAAGTCAAATTTTTCGCCCTGCACGGAAAGGCCGTTATCCTGTATGCTCCCTGCAAGGGAATCGTTCCCAATGACAATGTCCGCACCCTCAAGGTTAAGAAACTCCAGCACCTGAACATCCTCTACATCGTCATTAGCGTCCGCGAAGCTGCGCAACTGCCCCATATCTACATTGCCTGTGTGCATCTGCATGAAATGGAGGGACTTTGCCGAAAGCAGCATATTGTCCATGGCGCCGAAGAGGTTTATTGTCAGGGATGCGGCCAAAGCGGTCAGCATGGCGGCAACGAGGATAAACGCCGTAATGATCCCGGTGGTCAGCTTACTTTTGCGTATATCATGCTTGATGATGTTTCGATACATCTTCATCCCACCGTCCTTCGGTGTTCGGAAGGCTCCGGGAAGCGGAGGACAAACATCTTGGTATAAGGAGGGGGGGCGTCCAATACGAAAGCCTCGCCGGAATGCTGTTCCATCACCTTTTTCACAATGGCAAGCCCAAGACCTGTCCCGCTGTTGGTGCTTCTTGAATCACTCCCGGAAACAAAGGGTTCGAACAAATTCCCGGCGATAGCCTTCGGGATGGCAGGTCCGTTATCGGCAATTTGGATTTCAACACGGCCGGGTTCCTCCGCCAGTCCCACGGACAACAGGCTTCCAGCCGGGTTATGGCGGATGGCGTTTGTCAGCAGATTGCTAATAGCTCGACTGGCTTCCAACGAATCCGCCAAACAAAATACGGAGTGGTCCGGCAGTCGCAGCTCCAATGTCATCCGCTTGCCCTCGATTTCTCCGAACAAAGCGGCGCAGGATACACGAAGCACCTCTACAAGGTCAACCCTCGCCAAATTCATCCGGTATTGCGGCGTTCCCAGCTTGGAATAGGAAAGCAGTTGGTCAATCAATTGGTTCATCTGCCCTGATTTCGCTTTTATCGCCAGATGGTATTCCCGCTGTTTGTCCGGCTCCTCCACCATACCGCTTGCCAGGGCCTGGGCGTATCCGGAAATCGTGGTCATAGGGGTCTTCAAGTCATGGGCAATATGCGAAAAAAGCCGCATCCGCTCCTTTTCCATGGTCATTCGTTTTTCCTCGGAGTCCTTCAGCCTTTGCGCCATAAAGTTGAAGGCATCGCGCATTTCCCCAAACTCCGTTTCGGTTTCAAAGTCCAGCGCAGTGTCCAAATGTCCCGCGGTAACGGCCTGGAAGCCTTCCTGCATTCTCTGTACAGGATCCATAATTTTCCTGTTGATCCCCCGTCCAAAAAGAACAATCCCGATCACATAAACCGCCGCTGTGATAAGAATCCAGAACACGGAAAGGGTGATTTGAAGTCTTTCTGTTCCTTTAGCCAGAGGGGAAGATGCCAGCTCCGAAAAGTTCATTCCGTTATTCCATGTAAACAGACCGAATAAAAGCTCCAATACCAGAAGGGCCAGTGCGATTCCGATGATGTAGATTATGAATCTGCGCATAATGAGGCTTTTGAAGCTGCGGGTTTTCTTCACGGATGCACCTCCAGACGATACCCTAAGCCCCGGACGGTTCCAATGGCTACCGCGCTATCGTCGGGAAGCTTGCCGCGCAGCTTGCTGATGGCGACCATTACCGTATTGTCGTCCACGATGGCTGCCTCCTGCCAGGCAGCATCATAAATCTGCTGCTTGGTGTATACACGTCCGGGGCTTTGCATAAGCAGCTTCATGATGTTAAATTCAGTGGCGGTGAGAGGGAGTGTCCCGCTGCCCTGGGTAAGGGTGCAGGCGGAAACATCCATACACAGCTGGCCCGCCTTCAGCAAAGCCGCCTCGGAATCGGCTGCGCCTCCGTCATAGCGGCGTAATTGAGCCTTGATCCGGGCCAAAACCTCCAAAGGGTCAAAGGGTTTGGTCACATAATCATCCGCACCCAGATCAAGCCCCAGTATTTTCTCATGATTTTGCGTTTTGGCGCTTACAACAATAATAGGAAGCTTGCTGCGTGCTCTCAGGCCCTTGATAAGCTGATAACCGTCCAACTCCGGCATCATAATGTCGATAACCGCCAAATCAATCCGTGCGGCCGCAGCCTGCTTCAACGCCTCCAATCCATTTTCTGCCTGGATCACGGAATAGCCGTCCTTCTCTATGTATAACCGCAGAAGCTCGCGAATCTCCTTTTCGTCATCTACAATCAGAACTGTTTTACCCATGATTTCACCTCTATTCTTGTTCATCCTATTTTCCAGCCGTACGTTCATTATAAAGGCCCTGCCTTTCAGTTAAATAGGGTTAACCTTAACATTACCTTAAGTATTTTTCCCGACAGTAAGTGTTATTGTTACCGACGAAACCAGAA
>JAQSYT010000316.1 GCA_029256065.1 Paenibacillaceae bacterium | reverse complement strand
GCAGGAATTGGAAAGCCAGGTTCACACTTTGATCGGCCCCTTTGAGGTTCTGGCCAACTACCGGCCCAAGAGCCCCCGTACAGGTGTTTGGAAAGTGCAAGCGCTGCAGGACAGCCGGGAGTATTACGTCAAAACCTATACCCGCAAGCAGCGCTGGCATCCGGAGGTGTATGCCTACCGGAATTGGATTGCCCCTTTGGGTCCTTATGCGCCTGAATTGATCGGCGTGTTTGAAGGTGAGGGTTGGCAAGCGGTTCTGATTACCTCTATTGAAGGAACCATTATGCGGGAGACCGCGTTGAATCAGGAAGCGTCTCAGGCCGCTTACCGCAAGGCCGGGGAGCTGACGAGGCTCCTTCACGATTCCCAATCCGGAGAATGGTTCGGACGGCCGGACAAGGACGGGAATCCCATCGAGCTCAGCCATAACGGGAACCCTGTTGCCTATGTCCATGATGCTGTTTTGGATCTTGCAGGGAAATGCAGGGAGCAAGCATTATTGGGTCCTTCCGAGGCGGAGCTGGCGGAATGGGCTCTCCCTCATACGGATGTTTTTGCCGGCTCCATGCCTGTTCCCATCAGCTGGGATTCAACCCCAGGCAATTGGATGGTGGACAACCGGGGAGTATTTTCTGGCATGATCGATTTTGAGAATATGCTCTGGGGGATTGACGCAGATAACTTCTCCATCCTGTTCGAACGGTATTTTGCAGACAATACTCCGGGGCTGCTGGCTTTTTTCCAAGGGTATGGAATGGAGGCGCTGGAATCCAAGAAGCTGCATATCCAAATATGCTGTATCAAAATGGGCTTGGGCGACATTTATTGGGGCACCCAAAACAAGTCGGTCCGGGTAGTGGACTACGGCAGGCAGCTGCTTGACCGGATTCACCGCGGCCAATTGATTCCTGCTTTGCAGGACAGAGCGCAGCTGAAGTAAAAAGCACAATCGGTCAGGAATTGACCATGATAGACAATTGTGTTGAGGGAAGCCTCTCCATAGAATGGAGAAAAGGAGATGGATAACCCGATGTCATCTAAAGCTGAATTGCTCATTGATTGCGGAGCCCCGCTTACCCCGCTGAACGATCTGTTCGGCCTTTTTTTTGAGGATTTGAACCATGCCGCTGACGGAGGACTGTACGCCGAGCTGGTGCAAAACCGCTCGTTTGAGTTTGATCCTATCGACCATCCGTCCTACCATTCCCTGACTGCCTGGGAGAAGCTGGAGCGTGGGGGAGTGGCGGAGCTCACCGTGGAAACCGGGGAGCCCTTGAATTCCCGCAATCCCCATTACGCGGTGCTGGAGCTGAAGGGACCAGGGACGGCCGGTTTGGTGAACGCCGGCTTTAACAGCGGAATTCCGGTACGCAAGGGGGAGAAATACCGGTTTTCCTTTTACGCAAGAAGGGATAGCGGTCTTGGGGAGCAAGTAACGGTATCGTTGAAATCTGCAGCAGGGGAAGCTTATGCCCAGGCGCAGATTACCGTTGCCGCAGGCGGATGGGAGAAGTACGAGGCTGTGCTGGAGGCTCACGATACCGACTTCAGCAGCAGGCTGGCCATTGTAGCAGAAGGGGAGGGCAAGCTGTATCTGGATATGGTGTCTCTGTTTCCGGTAAATACCTACCTTGGCCGCGAGAACGGCATGAGAGAGGACCTTGCCAAGCTTCTGGCGGATATGAAGCCTAGGTTTATGCGCTTCCCCGGAGGCTGTCTGGTCCATGACGGCTCGCTGAATGCGGAGGACCGGGATTCCATGTACCGCTGGAAAAATACGTTGGGCGATCTGGCCCAGCGTCCTGCAAGGCGGAACAATTGGCGCTACAACCAGACCTTGGGTTTAGGCTATTACGAATATTTCCTGTTCAGCGAGGATATCGGGGCCAAGCCTCTTCCGGTGCTGCCGGCGGGCTACAATCCCCATCATCAGGCTGCTGTCCCCGTGGACGAGCTGGGCCCGTGGATTGATGATGCCCTGGATCTGATCGAATTTGCCAACGGAGCGGCGGATACGGAATGGGGCGCTGTGCGGGCGTCGTTAGGCCATCCGGAGCCCTTCGGGCTGGAGTATCTGGCCATTGGGAATGAAGAAGTGGGCGAAGCCTTCTTTGAGCGGTACACCTATTTCCACCGGGCCATCCGGGAGCGGTATCCGGAGATCAAGATTATCAACAGCAGCGGTCCCTTCGCGGCCGGCAGCGAGTATGACCGCGGCTGGAATTCTGCCAGGGAGAATGGCTCGGATTTGGTGGATGAGCACTTTTACCAGTCGCCGGAGTGGTTTCTGGCCAATATGGACCGGTACGACAGCTTCAAGGCGGATGAGCCCAAGGTGTTCCTGGGGGAATACGCCACCTGGGGCAATACCTACTACAATGCTCTGGTTGAGGCCGCCTTCATGACCCGGCTGGAGCGCAATGCCCATGCGGTGGGGCTGGCTTGTTATGCCCCGATGCTGTGCAATGCGGATTATGTCAACTGGAAGCCGGATATGATCTGGTTTAACAACCATCAGGCATACGGCACAGCCAACTATTATGTGCAGAAGCTGTTCATGAACCATCATGGCGATGAGCTGCTGGCGGTAAAGGCAAACGGGCTGGGCGAGCCTGACAAATCGGAGGATAAGTCTGTGACAGGCGGCTTGGCACTGGTTACCGACCAGGCGGATGTGGCGTTTGGCAGCATCAGTTTGACCAATGACGATACCGGTGAGGCTCTGGATCTGAGCCATCTTGCCGGGCGTCTGTCCGATCTGCCGGAGGGGAAGGCGGAAGGGCTTGCGGGCACACTGGAGCTGGGCGAAACCGGCTGGAGCGCCTACACGCTCCGTCTTGCGTGCAGGAAGCTTGCCGGACGGCGGGGCTTTGCGGTTCGCTTCGGCAAAACCGGTGCGGATAACTTCCTTTATTGGGAGGTAGGCGGCTGGCAGAACCAGGACTCTATTATTGGTGCGAGGGTGAACGGGCGCGGCAGCTGTTTGGCGCAGAATATTTTTACTCTGGAGCTTGAAAAGGACTATGAGCTGGTGCTGGAGGTGCGGGGCCGCAAGATCCGTTCCTATATCAACGGGCAGCCGGATCATGCAACAGAGGACCGTCTTCCCAATGTAGAGCCGATCTACTTGACGGCAAGCCGGGAGGTTGACACCGGAGATGTGATTGTGAAAGCAGTAAACGTGCGGGAGCAAGCTGTAAATGCCCGTGTGGTGCTGGAGGATTACGGCTTGGCGCCTGCCGCCGCCATGGTGTATGAGCTGGCGGGCTATGCGCTTACGGATGAGAACAGCTTTGCTGCGCCAGAGCTGATCAAGCCTAAGGAAAGCCGGTTCGATGTTCTGGACGGCAGCTTTGACTATCGTTTTCCTGGGCAGTCGGTGACGGTATTCCGGATCAGCCGGTAGAAATCGGGAGGGGAGCAGAAGGCTGCGGAGGTCTTTTGCTCCCGTTTTATTTTCTTCTGGATTATTTACTGGAAAGCGGTAATATGAGAACGTAGTCTTTGGTTTTCATAATGAAATCCAGGAAGAGGGTGTTGCTATGTTCCAAGCTCACCGGGACATGATCAGGCAATACACAGCGGAGGTCAGTCAGGACAGCGGAATTTTGGCCGTCATCATCGGCGGCTCCATCGCTCACGGGTATGCGGTAGAGGAATCGGACATTGACGTCATGCTGGTTGTGCCCGAGGAAGAGTTTGAGCGGCGGTTGGAAGCCGGAGAAATCCAATTTCTTCACAAGCCACTGCACGTAGACGGTAAGTATATCAGTCTGGACTTTATCCGTAAGGTGATTGCCTCCGGCAATGAAGCAACCCGGTATTCTTTTGAAGGCGCTTTCGTACCTTTCTCACGGGTGGAGGGGCTGGAGGAGCTGCTAGCCCAGGCGCAGGCCTATCCTATTGACCAGAAGCAGGACAAGATCAACCGGTTTTACGGGCAGTTCAAGGCCTGGCATTGGTACTGCAAGGATGCTTTGAAGAAAGGCAATCCTTATCTGCTGGATTATGCGGTCTCCAATCTGGTGCTGTTCGGAGGCAGGCTGATTTTGGCAAATAATGAAAAGCTGTTCCCCTACCAGAAGTGGTTCTTGCGGGTGCTGGAAAGCTGCGGGGAGAAGCCGGATGGGCTGATGGAGAAGCTGGATGCATTGGTGAAGAATAAGGGAATGGTGGAGGTGGAGGCTTTTCATTTGGCGGTGGACGGATTCTGCCAGTGGAATACCACCGGACGCCGGTGGCCGAATTTGTTTCTGTACGACAGCGAATGGAAGTGGCTTTACGGAGAGCTGGCGGTTGCAGACTTGTAAGGCACAACGTTTTTAGCAAAAAGCCTCTTTTTGTAAACTTGCCGATTCGCACAGACCGCCGCGCTGCCAGATGCATCATCTATACTATCAAAATAGTAAAGAGGTGTATCCAATGGCAGAGTGGCAATGGGCAAAAATTAAAAGAACCATCCACATTTTGAAGAAGCAGCGGGTTGTGCTGCTGAAGCGTTTGGAAGAGATTAATGAAAACCTTCGCTTGGTGCCGAACCCCAGCCGTGCCAGACGGGAGCTGCTGGAAGCGCGGCAGTCTATCAAGGTAGCGCTCCGGCTGAATGCCAAAGCACTCCGCATCCTGAAAAGCCTCTTGCATGTGCATCCGTAAGCTTATTTAGCAGGCCTGCTTCCTTTGAAGCAGGTCTGTTTTTTGCTGCGCTAAGCTTGGTTCGGATACCGATAATCGTCAGAATGGAAAAAGAGCTGCCCGTTGCCGGACAACTCTCCTTCTCCTGTCACACTCTGGAGCCCGTTTCCTTCAAGAACACCACGCCTTGGACGGCAAGCCGTTCATGCAGCGCATTCATGGAGATATCCGCAATCGGCTGCTTTTCCTCCACCGCCAGGGAAGCGGCGACACCTGCGGCTTGGCCCAGTGCATAACAAGTGGGCTGCACCCGCATGGAGGACATGGCCACGTGGGTGGCAGAAATGGACCGGCCAGCCACAAGCAGCCCTTTCACATTGACCGGCACCATGCAGCGGTAGGGGATATCGTAGCCGTCGATATGGCGTTCGTCGGTTCCCTTTTTGCCGTCGGGGCTGTGGATGTCGATTTCGTAATTGGTCTGTGCCACTACATCCCCGAAGCGGCGTCCGTTCAGCAGATCCTCCTCGGTCAGGGTGTACAAGCCCTGAATTTGGTTGGATTCCCGCACACCGGTTTGGCCGGCCACATGGGAGAGGATATAATTCTCGAAGCCGTTGCGCTGCAGGTAGTTGGCCACGGAGAAAACCTGCTTCAGCGCTTCCTTCTCCGCATAATTGGTGTCCTCGACCAGGCCGCCGTTACCCTTGACCCGGGTCATGTTGACCAGAAGTGTTCCACTGTCACGGAACCGCTCCCAGAACAGGCGTCTCCCTTGGGGCAAATCTGTCACCGTTTCGTAGTAATAGCAATCCTCCGGCAAATATTGTGTGACCGGCTTGCCTGTATTCTGCATCATGAACATCAGTGTCATGGGCTGGGTCATGCCGTCTTCGTCACGGCCGCTTTTGATAGGCACACCCGCCTCCATAGCTACAGCAGCATCACCCGTACAATCGATGACCACTTGTGCGGCAAAAGCTCTAAGCCCCTCCCGTGTATGGGCGATAACTCCGGTTACACGGTCTTCTTCCTTCATGGCGGCGACGAAGGAGGTATGATAAAACACCTCGACTCCTTCACGCTCCAGCCTGCTGTTCAAATAATGCCGCAGCTCAAAGGGGGAATATTGCGGAGCAATGGAAACGCCATGGGTTTCCGGTAACGAATCTGGCGCCGTATCCGCCACAATCTCCCGGTAAATCCCAGTTACATTGCCTATGGGCATATATATACTCACATTACCCAAGGTTCCCATTCCGCCCAATTGTCCCGAACGCTCCAATAGAATGGTTTTCCGTCCGCACCTTGCCGCACTGATGGCTGCCGCCGTTCCGGCAGGTCCGCCGCCTACTACAAGAACTTCAGCCTCCGCAAATATTTGCACCTGACGCTCCAATACAATTGTCTTATTTGTCACTGTTGATCCCTCCCGGTTGATTTCGCCTTCATTATAAAAAATGAAACCGTTTCATTATAGCTTCATTTTTGTTACATTTATCTTATGGAAAATGGGGAAGGGGAGGATGAAG
>JAQSYT010000315.1 GCA_029256065.1 Paenibacillaceae bacterium | reverse complement strand
GCCAGACTGTGAATGGGATCCCACGGATCATGCTCAGGGCAAATTTCCGGCGCCGCTGTGTTCCGGTCCAGCTCGATCATTGTACACTCTCCTTATACCGAGTCTACCATTTATTTTAACCAATAATCATTCTAAATGGAACCCCAAACACAGCAAAGCCGGCAGGCTTTAGAGACTTGGCCTGCCGGCTTCTATGGGCCGTCTGTCAGAAGGAGTCGGGCTCATTGACAGAATCGATCATCAGAGTCAGTTTTTTGGATAAATCCACTTCGTAGGGGGAAGCAAGCTCCTCGCCGCCTTCATTCTTAAGAATGCGGATAACCGGACGCTGGGGGTACGCGGCATTCAGGTCCACCACAACACCGGATTCTCCGCTGTTGAGCTTCACGGAAACCCCAAGGGGATAGATAGCCACCTTATCACGGAACAGCTCTACCTTGTCCAGATCAAACTTGATCCCGGCCTCGGTATACAAAATTTCCATGACCTGATGGGGCAGCATGGCATTGCGGTACACGCGGTGGGTAGTCATGGCGTCATAAGCATCCACCAGGCCGATCCACTTGGCATATTCCAGAATCTCGTAGCCCTTAAGAGAGCGGGGATAGCCGCTGCCGTCCAAACGCTCGTGATGCTGGAGGGCACAGTGGGCCGCCAAAAGAGGGATATTGGGCTCATCCTTCAGCATCTGGAAGCCTAGAACCGCATGCTGCTTCATGCTCTCGAATTCCTGGTCCGACAGCCGGCCGGGCTTCTTGAGAATGCCCAGATCAATCTTGGTTTTGCCGATGTCATGCAGGAGGGCGCCCAAGCCCATGGTCTGCAGCTGGTCCCGGTTGTAGCCGTTGGCCATACCCAGCAGGGTGGCGTAGATGCAGACATTCATGGAATGCTGGAACAGGTAATGGTCTGTAATCTGCATAACCGTAAGCATGATCATCGCATTCTGCTGATGGCTCAGATCATCAATAATCATACTCAGAATCTGGCGGAAGTCCTTGCTTAACGCGCCGACCTGGGCCGGCTTTTTGCGGCTGGAATCATCCATCAGCTTACGGAAATGGGAACGGATCACCTTGGTGGCGGCTTGCCTCGTTTCATCGGTTAACAGTTCGGGGATGGCGATATCGTCTGTCCTCGGATCATCGATATACAGGAAGTCAATCCCGTGCATGGACAGTCGCTTAATCATGGAATCGGTCAGCTCCACATGCTCCGCCAGCAGAGTAAGGCCTTCCTCGTTGTAAATATTCTTGCCAAGCTTCATCCCCGGCTTGCATACGGTGATCGGCAATAAGCGCATCGTGGTGTCCTCGTTCCTTCAAATAATACTTCATCTTCTGTTAGGGCGTGTATGCAAACCCGCTTGAGGGAAGCTTTCATCCACACCCTAGTAATGTAAAACAATCTGCGGGAAAGAGCAATATGAAATCAAGGACAGCTTAAAACCAATTCAAGTCCTGCTCAAAAAATGAAATAAACAAATACCACGGCAGCCAGCACAAAACGGTAATAGGAGAATACCGTGAGCTTCAGACGGCCCACCAGCTTAATGAAGGTCGCTACGGCCAGGAGCGCCACAACGAAGGACACGACAAAGCCCACCGCGAAGAACAGCGCATCGTCCATGGTCATCTGGGAATAGCTCTTCAGCAGCTCATAGCCGCAAGCCGCTGTCATGATGGGCAGCGCCATAATGAAGGTGAAATCCGCTGCCGCTGCACGGCTGGTGCCTGCAAGCATGCCGCCGGCAATGGTGGAGCCGGAACGGGAAAAGCCCGGCCATAGGGACAGAATTTGCGAGATGCCAATAAAGAAGGCTTGCTTGTATGTAATCTGATCCATGGAGTCCGAAGTAATCTCGGGCTGGTATTTCTCCGCCACCATCATGAAGATACCGCCCACCACCAGACTGATGATAACCGTCTCCGGCATAAAGAGCAGCTTGATGTAGTCGCGGAAAATGTAGGCCAGCCCCAGCGCCGGAACAATGCCGATGGCAATATGAATCAGGTTTAGCTGAGGACCCTGCACCTGCTTGGCGCTTTTGTCCTTAATGCCGAAAAGCCGGAGCACCTTCTTCCAATACAGCACCGCAATGGCAAGTATGGCTCCCAATTGGATAATAACCTCGAAGCTTTCCGCTTTGGCGCCGGTGAAATTCATGGCATGGCCCGCCAGAATCATATGACCGGTAGAGGAGACAGGAAGAAATTCCGTCAATCCTTCAATAACTCCAATAATGAATGCAATCCAAAGACTCATTGGAACCTCCTAAAAAATGATTTGCGCCACAATGTATATCGGTTTCATTGTATAGGACGTGCACTATGGGAACAAGTGAAATCTGGAAATTCTACACAGCCGGAGTGCCTCCGGATCGTTCAGCTCCTTCTCCAGCACATGCCGCAGGAAGTCCGGAAGAAAGTATTGGGGATCTCTCCCCTTCAAGCTGAGGTACCCGGTGCCGAAGGTGAACATATCGCCTGTGGCCACCCGGTATTCCCGGTCAGGCCTGAGAGGCTCTCCTTTGTAGAGAAGGGCGGTAATCCGGGAGTAAGGCTCCTGCCGGGCATCCCAATATACCTCCAATCCGTCCACACACAGTCCGCCCAGCCGTTTGCCGCGGAAGCCGTTGCCGTACAAGGGCAGCTCCACAAATTCCGCCAGCAGCGACTCCTCCAGCGCCTGGCGCAGCTCCTGCCCGGTGAGGGTTGTGATGCAGGTGTTTACCGGAGACGGGCAAAGCTCCAGCAGCGTCCCGCGGGTAACCGGCCCCGGCAGGAGACTGGTAAGCAGCTGGCCGGAATTGATCAGCGCCAGCTCCGCTCCGGTCTGCTTGCGGATGCCGGCAGCCAACAGATTGCCAAGAGGCGAATCCCGTTCCCAGTCCACTTCCAAGCCTTCACCCAGAACAGTAATCCTCTCCTGCATCACTGCCGCGGCTTCCAGCGCCCGCTCTTCCACCAGCTTCCTTACAGCCGGGTCTTCCTCCCCGCGGACCGTTTCATGCAGACGGCCTTGTACTTGAACGAGCTGGCCGGAATCAGGATCGAAGGAGAGCTCCACCTCTCCTACATACCGTCCCATAGAGCCGGCTGCGCACAGGTAGGTGCGTTCATGGAGCAGCGGCTCCTCCAGCACATGATGGGTATGGCCGCCAAGGATCACATCTATGCCCTCCACCTCCTCCGCAAGCCGCTTATCAGTCCGCAGGCCCAGATGGGACAGCACCACAACCGCATGAACGCCAGCCTGACGAAGGGTGTGCACCTCTTTCTTTAGAGCCTCCACCGGTTCGTCCACCTGCCAGCCCAATAGCTGGTAGAAAATCGGATATTGCGCCGTAGCGCCTGTAATCCCGATGCGCAACCCGTCCCTCTCCCATATCAGCGAGGACTTCATCCACTCCGGCGCCTGCGTTGTTTCCTGGTCCCTTAAATTAGCTGCGATTACACAGACGGGCGTACCGCCTCCGAACAGCTCCTGAAGTCTTGCCTTGGTGAAGGTTAAGCCTTCATTATTGCCAAGAGTCACCACATCATAGCCTGTTTTTTCCAGTACCTCCAGATGGGCATCTCCTGCTCCGGCCTCCGTGATGGTGCTCATTCTGTCCATATGATCACCGCAATCCGCAACAATCACCGGGACGGACGGATGGCTTGCGCGGAGGCGGGCAACCGTCCCTGCAATCCGCGGCATAACCTGGAAGGAGCTGTGAATATCGTTGGTATGCAGCAGCACAACCTTCTCCGGTTTTTTCATCGGTTTATCAACCAGCCTTCTTGTGAAATACTTCGATTGCCTTACAAATTATGATATAGTACAAGGATAACTGCGCAGCTTTTAGCCCGGTTGCCGGTGTCCGATAAAAGCCGCTTCTATTGAAGGGATGTACAATTCTATAGCTTATGCTAACAATAGCAGAGTCCATGCCTTGTGATCAAATGGCCGGACCCTTGCTTTTCATTATCAGGAGGTGCACCATGCAACTGACCATCCAGATTTTTGCCGGATTGGCGGACAAAATGGGAGGAAGCACGGTTACCGTCACCACAGACGGAGACCGCCTCACCGCCGGAGAGCTGAAGCAGCATCTGGCCAGAGAATTCCCCCATGCCGCCGCCTCCATATCCGTATCCTTCCTGGCACGCAACCATGCTTACGCCCAGCCTGATGAGGAGATTCAGGAGAAGGATGAGCTGGCCTTGATCCCTCCTGTCTCCGGAGGCTCCCCTGAACCAGCCGGTCCGGAGCCGGACAGCGGAGAGCTGTTCGAATTAACCCGGCTGCCCTTGGTGCCGGACCGCATCTCCGCTAAGACTGCACACCCCAACTGCGGGGCGAATCTCACTTTCACCGGAACCGTGCGGGAGTTCACAGGAGAACTGCACACGGAAGCGTTGGAATACGAGGCATACGCGCCTATGGCCTTAGGCACTCTCCGGCAGATCGGAGACGAGGTGGCGGCACGCTGGCCCGGCTCCCGCTGTGCCATTACCCACAGACTGGGGCTGGTGGAGGCGGGAGAAGCCAGTGTAGTGATCGCTGTTTCCGCTCCCCACCGGGATGCCTGCTATGAAGCCAGCCGTTATGCCATCGAGAGGCTGAAGCAGATCGTCCCCATTTGGAAAAAGGAAGCGGGACAGTGGAGCCATCCCCAGGCCCAGGCTCAACCCATATCCGGCTCAGCCATCCCCGGCAGCACCGGCGGCAAGTGGAGTCCCCTTGTCCTGACCGGCGGCGGAGAGGAGCAGCCTCAATGAGCATAACCGAAAAGCCGGAATCTCCCGGAACGGTGCCGGGCCGGTATTCCCGGCAGGTGCTGTTTGGCCCGTTGGGCGAACCCGGCCAATTGAAGCTGATGGATTCCCGTGTGGCCATTGTGGGCATGGGCGCATTGGGCACCGTGCTGGCCAATCATATGGCCCGGGCCGGTGTCGGATATCTCCGGCTGATCGACCGGGATTTTGTGGAGGAGAGTAATTTGCAGCGGCAGATGCTCTATGAGGAGTCAGATGCTGCTGACTCCAGGCCCAAAGCGGCGGCAGCGGCGGAACGGCTGGGCAGAATCAACAGCCTGATTGAGATTGAGCCCCATGTAACAGATCTGAACCCCTCCAATGCGGAGGAATTGCTCACCGGCGTGGATCTGGTCCTGGACGGCAGCGATAACTTTGCGGTCCGCTTCCTGGTTAATGATGTCTGCGTGAAGCACGGCATCCCTTGGATCTATGGCGGAGCGGTCAGCGCCCGCGGAGTTATGATGACGATTCTTCCGGGAGCCACCCCCTGCTTCCGCTGCCTGTTCCAGCAGCCTCCGGATCAGGGCGCCCTGGAAACCTGCGATACGGCTGGTGTCCTCGGGTCTATCATCCATGTGGTGGCCTCCTACCAGGCTGCGGAAGCACTGAAGCTTCTGAGCGGCAACAGCAGCGCCCTCAATAAGGGGATGCTCCATTTTGACCTGTGGCATAACTTCCAGGGAGGCATGGACATGTCCAACGCCCGCTGGGAAGACTGCCCCTGCTGCGGGCATAGGCAGTTTGATTATTTGTCGGCGGAGCTGGAGGGAGAAACCCTTCAGTCCCTCTGCGGCCGCAACGCGGTGCAGATTGTTCCAGTCCGCCCCCGGAAGCTTGACCTGGTGGAGCTGGAGCAGGTGCTAAGACACTCCGGCTCCACCGAGCGCAACGCTTTTCTGCTGAAGTACAGATCGGATAACGGCCTGACTCTGGTGCTTTTCCCTGACGGCAGAGCAATGGTGCAGGGAACGGCGGACCTGGCGGCCGCCAAATCCTTTTATAGCAGATACGTTGGCATGTAAGGGCATTTGTGGAAAAATAGTACATTTAGCTTGTTGCCAAAATTTGCATCCCTTGCTACTATAATGATACACAAAAATGCGATGAATTTCGTCATGGGGTGACATATTATGAGAATCCATGTTATGGATCTTCTTCCTGGAGACAGATTGACTCAAGATGTCTTTAATTCTTACGGTCTCCATGTTTTATCGGCGGACGCTTACTTAGGAAGCGATTCCATCGCCAGGCTTTTGGCTCACAATATTGAATACATCGAGATTGAACGCTCTGAAGAGACTGCCGCCAGTGTCACCCTATCGACGATTCCTTCTTACCCTTCCGTCCAAATTTCTTACGATGCCAGTTTGGCAGGCTTAAACCTCCTGTTTAGCCAAGCGTTGGACGAAGGGCGCATCGAACCGGA
>JAQSYT010000314.1 GCA_029256065.1 Paenibacillaceae bacterium | reverse complement strand
CATGCCTTGGCGTATATGGGGGAGAGGGACAGTCTTTCCCTTCATCGTGTAGTGCCCATGCTGTTTCTGGAGGAGGAGTTCATGCGGGCGGAGAGTATCCCGCCATACCTGTCCGATGTATGGATGGAGCATATCCAGGTGATGGCGGCCAGAGAGGGAGTAGGCCGGCAGGGCTTCTTTCTGGCCGCTAAGGGCGGTCATAACGACGAGCATCATAACCACAATGATATAGGCCAATTCGTCGTGTATTATAACGGGCTGCCGGTGGTCATCGATATTGGGCCGGAAACCTACAGCGCCAAAACCTTCGGACCCCAGCGCTATGAAATCTGGACCATGCGGTCGGCGTATCATAATGTGCCGCTGGTTAACGGCTGCGAGCAGCCTCCCGGAAGCGTTTATGCGGCGGCCGGAGTCCGGTATGAGGCAGATGAGCGGGAAGCCGCACTGTTCATGAGCCTGGCGGAGGCTTACCCGCCTGAAGCGGACTTGGTTGAGTGGCAGAGAACCTGCTCGCTCCGTCGTTGCCGGGGAGAAGCCTCTGCCGTTGCCGTGACAGACTCCTTCCGGCTGAAGGCTCCAACCTATGCGCTGCGGATGCATTTCATGACCCGTTATAAGCCGGAGGTGATCACCGGCAGCAGTCTGCTGATCAAGCTCCCGGACGGAACAAGCCTTGAGATGAAGCTGGATACCGACAGCGGTATTTTGATTGAAATCGAGACCATCCGCCTCCAGGATGAGAGGGTTACAGCGTCGTGGGGAGAAGAGGTATACCGTGTTGCACTATCACCAACGGCTCCTGTGGGAAGTGGAACGTGGACGTATACGCTGAGCGAACTGAATCGGAATCTGTAAGCCTGATATGCCGTCGAACGCCGGAAAGTCCCGGTGTTTGACGGCTTTCGTGTGCTTGTCCAGGCAGCGGGAGCCACCTGGCGGTTTATCATGATTTGACAAAGTGCAGAGCAATAGAATATGATTTACTTAACGATCGTTTAGCGAAATTGTTTTTGAATAAAAAGGGGGGAAGGCATGGCCGCGGAAGGTAAAAAATCACGGATGACGAACCGGGATATGCAAGCAGCAGAGCGCAAGCAGCAAATTCTGGATACCGCGAAGCGGTTGTTTGCGGAAAAAGGGTATCATGCCACCTCCATGCGGGAGCTGAATAAAGCCATCGGCATGACGGAGGCTCTGGCGTATCATTATTTCCCGGGAGGTAAGCTGGATATCCTGAGGGCGGTTTTGCAGCATGCACAGGAAGAACGGATTGCCCGTATCGTTGCATTTTTGGAGCAGACATTCTTGGGGGAGCCGGCACTGGGCCAAACTCTGTTATCGCTGATTGATGGTATCGCCGGGCAGATTCAGAACGACCGGGACTATTTCCTGATTCTGATCCAGGAGCGGAATCAGCTGGAGCCGGAGCAGCAGGAGGCGCTGGATGCACTGACCATACAACCGTTTCAGGCGATGGAGGCATATCTGAAGAAGCTCTCTGTAAGAGGAGACGTCCGGGAGATGGATTTCGGTATGGCGGCTTCCCAATTTTTATCCCACATTGTGGTCTTGATCGTTCAGGGAATGATCAAGGGAAACAGTCTCCAGAAGGAGCAAAAACAGCGGATCGTTGACTATTATGCAGCATTGTGGTCCCGGTAAGCTGTCTTTTTTTACTAATTTCACTAAACGATCGTTAAGCTAAATTTGCGGGGAGGATGCAGCATGGCGGAACAGATACGGACAGTAGGGTTGACGAAACGGTATGGAACGGCCACGGTTGTTCAGGATGTTTCCTTATCGGTGCAGCAAGGGGAGGTTTACGGTTTCCTGGGTTTGAACGGAGCGGGTAAAACCACCACGATCCGCACCTTGCTGGGTATGATCAAGCCGACTTCAGGAGACGTCTTCCTGTTTGGCAAAAGAATAAGCCAGGGTGGGGGCAAACTGTGGAACCGTGTAGGGTACATGGTGGAGATGCCGGCGGCTTATCCCGGTTTTACGGTAAGGGAGAACCTGCTGCTGCTGGCAAAGCTTCGTGGTCTGAAGCCTTCGGACAGTGTGGACAGGGTGATGAGGGAGCTTAACCTGAACGCTTATGCGGACCGGAAGGCCAAGCACTTATCGTTAGGCAATATGCAGAAGCTGGGATTAGCCAAGGCACTTCTGCATAACCCGGATATTCTGATTCTCGATGAGCCGACCAATGCCCTTGATCCGGCAGGGATTGTGGAGACCCGTGAGCTGCTTATCCGGCTTGCCAAGCAGGAAGGGAAGACGGTCTTTATATCCAGCCATATTCTGGAGGAGGTGGCGAAGATGGCTACCCGGATCGGGATTATTCATAAGGGGGTGCTGCTTCAGGAGATTACGGCGGGAGAATTTGAAAAAATCCGGCAAAAGCGGTTGTACGTTGGCGTTGCCGGAAAGCGGGAGGCGGCGCGTCTGGCTTTGGCAGACAAGGGTTATCTGGCCCGCGAAGGCAAAGAAGGGATGCTTGAGCTGGCGGACGAAAGAGCAGTGCGGCACCCTGAACTTGTCGCCAGGCTGCTGGCGGATGCGGGTTTGCTTCTTTCTGCACTGAAGGTGGAGGAAGAGGAATTGGAAGCTTATTTTCTCAAAACAATCGGATCGAAGGAGGTGCGGGCATGAACGCTTTGCTTACAGCCATACACGTGGAAACCATGAAGCTGCGTCGGTCGTCGGTGTTATGGGGATTGCAGGGATTTTTCCTGTTCGTCACCGTTATCCGCATTGGAGAAGGGGATGCCGCAGGCTTTTTGCAAAATACCGTTTTTATGTTTGCTTCTGTTTTTGGACTGGTGGGCTTCGGCGCGTTGGCGGGTTGGGTATTCGGGAGGGAATACACAGACCGGACCTTGAAGGATTTACTGGCGCTTCCTATATCCCGCGGGAAGATCGTCACCGGCAAATTCCTGTCCGTGATCCTGTGGAGCTTTGGTATGACGGTGGCCACCTACGGATTTGCACTGTTGATGTGCATGCTGTTTCACCTGGAGGGTTTCTCGGCAGATTTGGCGCTGCACTATCTTGTCCAGCTCCTGATCATCTGCGGGTTGCAGCTGCTTCTGTGCGGCCCGGTTGTGTTTACGGCCAGCGCCTCCCGCGGGTATTTGGCGCCTATTGCCTATGCATTTTGCACACTGATGATTGCTTTGATTACCGGGTCAACCTGGCTGGGCGCATATCTCCCATGGTCGGTTCCCGCCCTTCAGCTTGCCGGAAGCGGCAGTGCAGTGCTGCCGTTGGGCACGGTAAGCTATTTGATTCCGGTTGCCACCGGTATCCTGGGGCTGGCAGGCACCTGGGCGTGGTGGCGGTGGACGGACCAGAGATAGATGAGTATCATTTAAAGAATGATTTGCAGCCTACTTCTCAAAATCAATATAAGCATCGTTATCAAAATAGTATAAATATGCCTCTAACAATTCTTCAACCGTACAAATAAATATTTGAACATCCAATAAAGTTTGAAAAGCAACTCACGGTTGACAACCTTCTGCTGTCAGTAGGTTTTGCAGAGACTGCCCGTATGCTATAATTTACATGTAGAGGAGGAGCGGTTATGGAGCTGGGAGCGAACATTCAAAAGCATCGTCTTAAAAATGGGTTTTCACAAGAACAGCTGGCAGAAAAACTGTCGGTTTCCCGGCAGTCCGTATCCAAATGGGAGCTAGGCCAGAGTTATCCTGAGGTAGATAAGATTATCCAAATGAGTCTCAGCTTTTGGGCATAACGGTTTCGACGAAGAACAGTAATATATTCGCTGAATTTTTCTTCGATCACCAGTGTATTTCCTTGATGAATGAAGCGAATTTACCGGGCCATGATTATAGAGGGAGCGGCGATTACAAATTTGTTTTGAATTTTTGGGTTCATTATTTGTCCATTGAGCATGAACGTCTTAAGGATTTGGCCATAGGGGAAATAACAGATATTAAACAAGCTACCCCAACCTATTATTATTTCCACCTCCACGATCCTGATGGAAATATAATAGAAGTAACTGGGGGGTAGCTTAGATCACAAAGGCGGCATGTCAAATTGGTTGCCAATTTGTACGTTCCTTATGAATCTCCGCAAAGTTGACTTCCGTTTCCGCAGTAATGCGGAAGCCGAGCTTATCTGCCAGCTTGCACGAAGGGGCATTCACGGTCCAGCACCCCCATTGGGGAACAATCCCCTGTTCCATGCAATAATCGATTAATACGGAGCAGCAAATTGCCGCCAATCCTTTATGCCTATGAGCAGGGTGGGTAAATACGTCCAAATCCATATAACCCAGTCCCTGCCCGCCATCCCGGCAGAAACAAGCTTCGGTGGCGTTGTGCATGGCGTGGACAATACATTGTCCGTTGTCTTGGCTAAGGGTGATCGAATATGAATCGGGAGCAGGGGGCAAGTTTCGTTTAAACTCGGAATAAGCTTCGTGACTGAGATGGTGCAAACGCCTGGTTAAGTAAGGGCCGAACTTGGAACGGTTACAGGGCTCTAGGTATTGGCGGATCCCCTGCTTCCATACCGCGCTGCTTGAGAAAACAAAAACAGGCCTTGTTTCCCCATCCGGTATCAAGTCCGAAATGATATGGCCCATGACCTCACCCAAAAAGCTCTCCTGAAAAGCTCCGCCTATATAATATAAAAAATAGGGAGTTTCCACGTAAACGGACTGGGAGTATGGCATCCGGTCAATGTATACCTTTCCAATATGCTGCTGCTCCAAAACGGCAACCATCCATAAACAGCCGGGAATATCAACCAGCATCGGCTTAATCCAATCATATTGCGGGAGTTCCAAAGCTATCATTGTGAATCCTCCATCATTCTTGAGAGGTGGGCTTGAAGAGTGGGGAACATCTACTTGTACGGCAAGCTTCCGGAACAAAACCCCTTCCGTGAAGATGGTTTATACGACAGCAGCTGGGTTCAGCTAGTCATTACAGAGAAATCTGAGTTTTCCATGATAACCCGGAAAACCATTATTTTTCAGTTTACAGTAAGCAAATGCTATGAGGGATGGCAATTCCGGGTGATGGATTATATTTCATATCAATTGGGATATGGACGGAATGTGATTTTGACAGCAGAGCCGGAACATTACGAGGAGGCACAGCAAGCTTACCAGGGACATGAGTCATGTGATCTGTTTCTGCGCTCCTATGAGCCGAAGTTCTTGGTACACAGTGCGCCGCCCATGGCATTGGAGCAGATTCTTCTGGATGGTGCGCTCAAATCATGGACCCGGGTAAAAGCTGCCAATTATATATCGGAAGACAGTCCTATTGGTGCCCAATTAGGGGATCCAGATGACTTTCGGGATTATATTATGCTAGGAGAAGGGCTTGCACCGGAAGTGGTGGTGAGTTCCAGAGAAAAGGGCTTTATCTGTATGGATGCTGACTGTGAATATTCGCCGGGGGCAAGGTTTTACTTTGATACCTCTGAGCTAATATCGAAAGGTTTATTAGTGAGAGATGGATGCCATTACAAGGTGAAGAACGAACTGCCCATCCATCTGGCCTTGTTCACAGCTACCGTGCATACACTCTCTCTGGAAGGCTGCAAGATGACCCCAAGAATCTTTACGGAAGCTGCTGATAGAGCATTTACAGCTTTTTTACAAGTATACCAGCTTGAAAATAGTGTGCAGGGTAATAAACCGTTATAAACAAAAGCCCCATAAGGCACAAAAAGCCCGTCATCGCTAAATGCGGAGTGGGCTTTGATATATCGTCATTCACCATCCGTTCAATTGATCCCAGTAATGCCCTCAAGCCATCTCCGCAGCTCCCGTCCGATGACATGAGGATTTTCCTCCGTTAGATGATGGAAGCCCTTGCCGATATCACACAGCTCCAGGTTCTGCAGGCTGCCGCGGCACCAGTTGATTTGCGGCTCGCGGATGGTGCAGCCGGGCGTGGCATAAAACAGGATTTTGGGTACAGGGGTCAATCTACATTTTATACTTTTCTAACCGGACGCCACCTCCGCATTTTCGTAAATATTCATGATAACCTGCTGCATAGGCAGCTCCTTCACGGAAATGTCCGAGAACCGGTGCTTCCGGGAAATGTCCTCGATAAAGTCGCTGATGGAAATTTGCCCGGTATCCACTTCAAGGGTAATCTGAAAATCGGATTGCCGCTCCATTACTCTGGTATAGGAATTGTCAAAGCCGGTGTGGCATACGGGCTCCACAAAGGTAAAGCTGACCCGTTTTTTATCC
>JAQSYT010000313.1 GCA_029256065.1 Paenibacillaceae bacterium | reverse complement strand
CAGCGGAATCAGCCCGGTGCCGAACATCATGCTGAACAGCACGGCAAAGGTGAGGACTGTTCTTCCCTTCAGGCGCTGCTTCGACAAGGAAAACGCCGCCAGCGTGGTGGCCGTCATCTGGAGCAGGGTGCCCAGAACAGTAATCACCACCGTATTGCGCATGGCATAGAGCAGCTGGCCGTCCTGAAACAGCTTCAAATAGGCCATACTGTTGAACTCCACCGGCCACAAAACCACTTCCCCGGACACAATGGCTCGGCTGCTGCTGAAGGACATGGCCAGCACATTTAGAATGGGGAACACTGTGGTAAAGGCGCACAGCGCCAGCACCAGGTACAGGGGAAGGCTTCTCAGCCTGTTTTTTACCATAGCCCGCCCTCCCCCAGCTTTTTCACGGTTTTGTTGACCGTAAGCACCAGGATCAGACTGATGACCCCCTGGAAGAGGCCCACCGCCGTCGCCAGGCTGTATTGGGCATTCTGCAGGCCCACCCGGTAGACATAGGTGCTGATCACATCGGAAACGCTGAATACTGCCGGATTCTGCAAATTCAGCACCTGCTCGAAGCCCACATCCATCATTTTGCCCATTTGCAGAACCAGCAGAATGGCGACGGTCCCCCGGATACCCGGCAGCGTAATATGCCAGATTTGCCGCAGCTTGGAGGCTCCGTCGATTTTGGCCGCTTCATACAGCCCCGGGTCAATGGAGGTAATGGCCGCCATATAGATGATGGTCCCCCAGCCTGCGCTCTGCCACACGGTAGAGGCGCTGAACACCGCCGGCCACCAGCTGGTGCTGGTCATGAAGAAGACAGGCTCCTGGCCGAAGAATTGCAGCAGCGCGTTGATTACCCCTGTGGAAGGGGACAAGAGGGAGGTGATGATCCCTCCCAGCACCACCCAGGAGATAAAGAACGGCAGATACAGCATATTCTGCACAACCCGCTTGAACCAATTGACCCTCACCTCGTTGAGCAGGATGGCCAACACAATGGGAGCAGGGAAAGCCACGATCAGATTGTACAGATTGAGCAGCAGCGTATTGCGCAGGATCATCCAGAAATCCGGGCTGTGGAACAGAATCCGAAAATGCTTTAATCCCACCCACGGACTGCCCCAAATCCCCTCCAGCAGCCGAAAATCCTTGAAGGCAATGATCTCCCCGAACAGGGTCACATACTTGAACAGCAGGAAGAACGACATGGCCGGAAGCAGGAATACGTACAGATAACGGTCACGCTTCAAATAGTACAGCAGGCCTCTCCGGGGCCTCCGCTCCGGCACTCCGTCAAGGGGAACGTCGTTCCCCAGGGAATGCTTTTGTAATGTGCTCATGTCCAGCCTCATTTCAACTTGTCTTTGTTGGCGTCATACCAGGTCTGCACCTTGGCAGTTACGCTGTCGCCGCCCAGGCTGTCCCAGGCTTGCTTGATTTCTGCTACAGCCTTGTCCGGGGTTTCGTCCGTCATGGCCATGCGGGTATTAATCTCCTTCCACTTGGCTTCAAACTGGGTGGCAATGGCGGAATATTCCGATACCGGCGGCACATACGGGAAATCCTTGCGGAACGGAGTGGTTTCCGTGTTTTTAATAACCGCATTTTTCAGCTTAGCCATGGCCAAATCCGTCGGGTCCTTGCCGGCCCGGGTAATCAGGTATTCCGGAGTCTGCTGCTCCTGAAGCACCAGCCGGTATTCATTGCCGTAGGCTACCTCCGTTTTCCACTTGTCATAATTGCTGGTGACGGGAATGCCGTTGACCAACTGGTAATGGACCCCCTCCGTCCCGTAGGTCATAGGCTTCCAGCCTGTATCCAGCAGCCAGTCGATGAATTCCATCGCCGCCTTGGGGTTCTTCATTTTCTTGTTAAAGGAGGTCAGAAGGAAATTGGGCACCTCCATCTCGTAGCCGTTGGTGCCATACTTGGTGGACAAGGGCGGAACCACGGCCAGCTTGGCGTTGGGATTGTTTTTCTGCAGATCGCCCAGGGTATTGTCCATGCTGATGTTGCTGAAGTAAATCCCTGCTCTGCCGGTGGTCCAAAGCTGCTTCTGGCGGGAGAATTCCTTGTCGGTGGCATATTCCTTGTCCACCAGGGACTCCTGGTAAACCAGCTGGCGGAAGGCCAGAGCATCCTTGTACCGGGGGGTGAAAAAGCTTTGAGTCACCTTGCCGTCTTCGACGAACCATGCCCCGCTGCGGGCTTGGAACCAGTCGTCGGTAATGGCGGAATAGGCGGTGGACATGGCCATGGGGATGGTGTCCTTGGCTTTATTACCGTCCGGGTCCCCGTCGCGGAAGGCCTTGGCTACCTGAACCAGCTCATCCACCGATTTGGGAATAGCAAGCCCCAGCTTATCCAGCCAGTCCTGCCGGATGTAGACGGCGGTATTGGCCCGGGTAGGTCGAAGACTGGCAATGGCGTACATTTTGCCGTCCTCCAGAGTCAGATACGGCTTCAGCTCGGGATGCTCCTGCAGATACTTCTTGTAGCTGGTGCTGTATTTGTCGATGTATTCATCCAATGGCTGGATGGCTCCCTCCTTGGCCCAGCGGACAATGAAATCCCGGTTGTAGGTAGCCAACAAATCCGGTGCCTGCTCCGAGGCCAGAAGCACATTGAACTTGTCTGCCTCCTGGTTACGGGGAATCGGTACCCAGTTGACCTTAACGCCGGATTGTTCGTTAATAAGCTTGGTCCAGCGGTTGTCCTCATAGGTGCCCTCGCTGGTCGCCACCTGCCCCCGGTCATAGATGGAAGCGGATACCACCTTGGGCAGGGCATCATACTTGTCGCCTCCGGTGGCGGCTGCCGATGGTTCTGCTGTTCCGGAGTTGCTGCCGCTGCAGGCGGACAGTACCGCCGAACCTCCCGCCAGGATGACCAGAAGCGCCGGAAGCAGCTTCTTCGTTCTGTTTGTCATGAATAGACCTCCTCTTATCAAATAAGCAATGCCTTATCTGGCGGCGGCGTATACCTTCTCCCGATGGAATGCCCCGTCCCGATGCAGCCAAAGCGTACCAGATGGCGCAGGACATCAACCAGTAGCAAAATCGCTGATCAGGTGGCATCTCCCCCACAGCGGGCTTTTTTGTAGGATACGGCAGTGGATTATGGAAAATAACACCCGCGGAAGCTCTGTGCAACGGCTATAATGAATGGAGACTGCAGAGGGAGTGAACGGGCTTGCTCAGAAGAATATCTCTGAAAATCCAGCTTATTTACATCGGGCTCTTCGTTCTTATTATCGGACTCATCGCGGCCATTAACTACGCAAGCTCCATCCGCCAGCTGGAGAGCCAGGTGATTGAATCCAACCAGAATGTACTGGCGCAGATTAACAAACGGCTGGACAGCATGCTCCAGGAAGTGAATCTTACGGTTATTAATTATTTACGCATGCCGGGGGTGCAATCCTTTTTTGAAGCGCCTTCCTCCGGCGCCCCCTCCTACCTGTTGGGGATTTCCGCCCTTCAGGACCAATTGGGCAGCGTGATGGGAACCAATTTCAATATGAAATCAACGATGCTCTACTCCCGCGCCAAGGACGAGGTCATGACGGCCTCCGATGTATACAGCCTGAAGGACCGGGCGGAGATGGGGTGGATCAGAGCTTTTATGGAAAGCAAATCTCCCAAGTGGACGGGTCTTGGGCCGGATGCAGCCGGACTGCCCGGAGGAGAAGCCGCAGGCGGCAGCCAAATTCTTCTGGTCCACTATTACCCTCTGAATGCCCGACCTGAGGACAGCAAGGGAATGGCCATTACACGGATCAACGAAAAAAGCATCTCCGCCATGTTTGACGACCTTCAGTTCAGCGAGCGGCCGCATTCTCTCCCATAAGGACCCCGGCTTAATCTGGCAAAGCATGACGGGCAGGAGCTACAGCCAGGAGCTGCTGGCCAGGCAGGGGCAGGGCTTCCTGGTGGACAAGGAAAGCCGGAGCCTGATTTTCTACGATACGTCGTACACGGGATGGAAGCTGGTTTATATTGTTTCCCAGCGGCAGATCAGTACGCTTACCCTGACCGTCCGCTACATTCTGGCCGGCCTGGCCTGCGCCATGGTGCTTGTGGCTGTGGCAGCCACCTTATTTATTAACCGGAGATGGTTTGCGCCGATGGAGCGGTTTGTCGTCAAGCTGGAGGAGCTGGCGGACAGACGCGGCGGAGGCAAAAGGAACAGAGGCGGCGGCTCGTATCATGAGCTGGAGCTTGAAATCCGGCAGGTGTTTACCGGATACTACGACGCGGAGAAGCGGCTTCACGAAAGCCTGCCTGCGCGGAAGCTGCAGATGATGTTCGAGCTTCTTACCGGCGCCCGGACCCGCTACCAGGCGGCGGAGCCTCTGCTGGAGCAAGCGGGAATTAAGCTGTATCCCGCTCATTACACGGTGCTGGCAATGGAATTTGACCAACCGGCAGGTTGGACCAAGCCCGGAGATATGAATTTATTTCTGTACGCGCTGTGCAATGTAGCCGAAGAAATCGTCTCCTCAATGGAAGGAATGAAGGGCGCCGCCGTCCAG
The DNA here is from genome assembly GCA_029256065.1 of Paenibacillaceae bacterium. Taxonomy (GTDB): domain Bacteria; phylum Bacillota; class Bacilli; order Paenibacillales; family NBRC-103111; genus Paenibacillus_AR. The sequence continues at coordinate 5,547 of JAQSYT010000313.1, read as the reverse complement.
ATGAACGGCTATCAGGCGGTGATGGTGCTGAGCTTTGCCGATTCATCGGAAGCCCGCAATCTGCGGGCAGCCAGAAGCTTGGCGGAGGTCCTGCTGAGCTATATCGAAACCTGCTTCAAACGGACGATCTGTGTGGGCATAGGTGGGCACTATACCGACTTCGAAAGCATTAAAGCCTCGTACCAGGAAGCGCAGCGGATGATTTCGTGCAAAATTCTGACCGGGCAGAATACCATCATTACCCGGGATGAGGTAGGCAATTGGGACAACCGCCGGCTTCTGGAGGTATTTGAAACGGCCGATACCCTGCTGGAGGCAGTGCGGCAGGCACAGGCGGAGCGGACGGAGCAGCTGCTGGAGGAGCTTTTTGCACGGGCCTCCCATTGCGGACTATCCAAGGAAATGATGGTTCAGCTTTGTCTGCAGATTGTCCTTCGTTTCTTGCAGACGGCAGAGGATGCAGGCCTGGGAGAGCTGCTCCTGGCGGAGCACAAGGCGCTTCCCGGCAGTCTGGAGCATTGCGGGTCGCTTGCGGAAATGCGGGAGGCAGTTGGCGCTATGGCGGCGCAGCTGATTGCAGCGCTTCAGGAAAAACGGAGCAGCCGGAGAAAAAGCGGGGAGCTGGTGGAGTCGGTTATGGCCTATGTGGCCGGGCATTATGACCAAAGCGATCTGTCGGTAAATTTCCTTGCGGAGCGGTATGGCCTCACACCCAATTATGTGAGCAAGCTGTTTAAGGATTATACCCAATGCAATTTTGTGGATTATCTGGCAGAGGTGCGGGCCAAGGAAGCGGCTCGCCTTCTGCTGTCTTCGCCGCTAAAGCTGGACGAGGTGGCGATGCAGATCGGCTACACCAACTTTTCCAGCTTTCTGCGGAACTTCAAGAAGCATTACGGGATGACTCCCACCGAATACAGGCAGCTGCACCGTACCGGCGATTCCAGAGCTTGAGCGCAAGCATTTTGATAGAAAAGGTTTGGTCACTCCTGTATCCGGGTATTAAGTAGGGAAAACGGATTCCCGCAGCTGAACCTCAGGAAGGAGTGAGAATATGCGAAAAACCATTATTCTAACGATAACCATAATTGCTGGCGCCCTGATGCTCAGCGCATGCAGCAGTAAAGAAAAGAGCCAGCCCATGTCCCTTTCTCCGGGAGTGGCTTCACCAGCAGTAAGCCCGCCAGCCAGTGTAGGCCCTGTTTCCGGTGCCAGCACAACAAGCATGAGTCCTGGCACAAGCCCCAGCGCCAGTCCTATTGCCAGTGCCACCACAAGCACCAGTCCCGCGGCCAGCACCGGCCCAGAAGCATTGCCCGAGAACCTGCCCAAAGATTTCCCGCTGCCAGCAGACGCCAAGATTACCACCTCCCATTCAGGAGCCGCTGACGGCAAAAAATCCTCGCTCCTGGTGTTTACTACCAAGGAAAGCATGGATGCCGTAACCAAGCTGTACAAGAATTATTTCAATGTCAAACTGGGCCGTGATGCCGTGCAAACGATAGATGAAAAGAACCTCATCATCCAGGGCTTTACGAAGGACAACAAACAAAGCTGGTCGATGATTGGAGGCCGTCTCTCCTCCCAGGAAGGCGTTATTGAGCTGACCGTTACCTGGGCTGAGACGTAACCCCCACTGCTATGTGGCCGCATGCCCAGACCATGCAGACGCCAATGGGCATGCAGCCTGCATTCCCCTTACTGCTGCTCCCTGGAGGCAGCCAGCCGGAGCAGTGTCGTCACCGTTTCCGCCCGGGTAGCAGTGGCGGCGGGGCGGAAGGCAGCCCCGCTTCCCTCCACGAGTCCCCTCCGGACCGCTTCGGCAATTTGCCCCGTTGCCCATTCCGGGACAGTGGCATAATCTGCGAAGGCTTCGTCCAGACTGCCGTTTTGGCTTCCGCTGACACCTGCGGCCCGCAGCAGCAGCACCGTCATTTCTGTACGGGACACAAACGTCCGGGGACGGAGCGTGCCGTCCTCATAACCCTCCAGCCACCCGGCACCCGCCGCTTCCGCCACGGCCTGCCTGGCCCACGGGCTGATGGTTCCGGAATCGGCAAAATCCGCCGTCTTTCCTGCTGGGGCAGCGGGCTTTATAGCCCTTACCAGCAGAGTCAGGAGCTCCTCCCGGGTGACCGGGCGGTCCGGACGAAAGCTGCCGTCCTCATAGCCGTTAACCCAGCCTTGGGCGATAGCCCGCAGAATGAATGGTTCCGCCCAATGCCCGGCCAGGTCCGGGAAGACTGACTCCTTGCTCCCCGGGTCCGGCTTGCCGCTGACCGCAGAGCCGCTTGAGGAGGAAACGCCGGCTCCGGAAGCAGGACTCGCAGCGCTATCACCGGAAGGCTCATTCCCTTCATCCCCGGAAGACCCGTGGGGTGGAGGGGAGCTTTCCTGATCCGGCTGGTAAAAGCTGACCTGAACCGTGTGCAGCAGCGGCGCGCCGTTCATAACAGCTCCGACCACGGCGGTGCCGGGCGAGGCGGAAGTCAAGTATGCTGTGTATACACTACCCTCCACCGTCACAGGACCAAGCAGTCCCAGGGAGGAAGTAAACTGCACCGCCGCTCCTCCCACAGCCGGATTGCCGTTTATATCCCGAAGCTCCAGCCGGAGAGCTGCTCCGCTGGTTCCATCCGCCGCAAGCCGCTCCGGAGCGGCGCCCAACACGCTCTTCTCCGCTGATACGGCCGATCCCAAATCCAGCAGATACACTCCGTAGGGCTGCAATTCCAAATCGGATGCATTTACAGCCGCGTTCCCGATTAGCTCCAGCACCCCTCCTGCCGGATGGCCCTCCCGCAGTACCGTAATGCGCTTGCCTTCTCCGGTGTAATTGACGAGGTTCAGCAAGAGCCTGCCCTTATAGACGCTGGTCTGCCAGCCCAGCTCCGTAGCCGGCTCCCCGGTGGCGATATCCATGACGCGGACAGGAAGGGCTTCCAGCTCCTCTAATAAAGGAAGCACCGCCGACTGGATGTCCGTAATCCCCGGTGAAGCCAGCTTGCCCGCTTCATATGAGGCGGGGAGCACCACGGCCCGGCCCTTCACCGCAGCTATATCCGCTGCTGGCAAAGGCTGGTCATGCTGGTCCCGGGAGACTGTATCCTCCCCGATCAGCACCACCTTGCCGCCGGCTTCGGCGAAAGCCTTCACAGCGGCCAGAGTGTCCGCACTGACATGGCCGCTGGCCGGCACAAGCAGCAGCTCATAGCCGCTTAAGCCCCCTTGAGCGGCCTGCTTCTCGCTGACGAAGCCAATCCGCTGCCCGCTGTAGACCAGTGCCGCATAGCTTTTACGCAGCGTATCGTCCCAGGCATTATTGTAGATGCCGGAGGAGAGGGAATACAGAATGGCAGCCTTGGGCGTTTCATTCTGCAGTGCCGTCACTTCCTCCGCCAACCGGTTCAAGTCATGATTGGTTTGGCCGATATCCGCCACTACATCCGGACGGTGAAGCAGACTGCCTACAAAATCGCTGGTATCGTCATAGGTGCGCTCCCATACCCAGCTGGTGGAGGCACTTTTGCCATGAACTGCCCCCTGCCACAGAATGGCCCGCACCCGCTTGGCTTGATCAGGCGTATATTGGTCGTCCCCATCCTTGATGAAATGATGCTCTGAGTTGAAGATGGGCGCCGGATTGAAGGAGCGCTGCATATCATAGAAGCTCATTTCCTTGATAAAGCCCATAGACCCGTCGCCGATCACGTTGTAGGCGTCATTACCGTTGATCTGGCTGAAGCCGGAAAACTGCTCATAGTCCACGCCCCAATTCAGGCTGTCCTGAAGCTTAGCCATGGTCTTCGATTGCACCGGCAGCCCCGGAGCCATGTCATGGACGATATCGGCCATCCATTGGTGCCACTCGGAGAACACCTTGTTGTTGAAGGTGACCCAATCATAGACAATTGGTTTTCCTTCAATAACCAAGGGCATAGGCATCTCGTCAAAGGAGGCATACACACTCCCGTACACCCGGTTCAACTCAGCCAGGCTGCCTCCGTACATATCCCTGAGCCAATCATGCCACAGAGGCAAATAGTACGTGTCCCGGTTGGTTTGGAACACAGGCTCATTGGACAGCGTCACGGTCAGCAAGGACTTGTAATCCTTCACCAGCGGAATCACCGTCCGCAGATAATCCTCGATGACTTCCTTGGCCTTGGGCTGGTCGATGAGATATTTGATAAAGCCGGTGCTGTTGCTCCGAACCTCGGGATATTTTTTCAAAAGCCAATCCGGGAAATAATGCGGGGACAACAGCAAGTTGACCGCAATATTCTGCTCCTCCGCCGCTTTCAGCGTTTCGATGACATTAGCCTTCAGGTAATCCGTAGCGCCGAAATAATCCTTGGCCGGGTCCGACCCCTCCCAGTTAACCCTTTCCTCAAAGCCGGGATTGCCCACCAGATTCTCTGTTCCGCCCGTTTCGGTCATGCTCAGGTCATCCAGCCACAGGGTCTGCTGGTTCTCCGACAGGAAAACCAGTGAGAAGGAGGTTTCCGCCGCTCCCGTTTTATACGTATAGCCCACCTCCTGCCAGTCATAGGTCCCCAACGGCAGTGCCTGCCGCAGATCCCATCCCGCGTTGCCGGGGAACCAGCCGTTTTTCATCCCTTCCCCCTTCACCCAGGCTTTGATCCGGTAGACGGTATTGGGCTTCACCACCATGGACTGGGAGGCATACCTGTAGATATTCGCCTGCTTGGGCGAGGTATTGACGAGCTTCAGAGACTGCCCGCCGCTGTGGGCCACGGTGGAATCCACCTCCACAGAGCCTGTGGCGCTGCCTCCTGTACTGTAGCCGGGAATGTAGCCTTCCTTGGCGGTAATCACCCGGTGGGGCCCGATTTCGATCTGGATCACATTGGCACCGAAATCCTGGAACTTGCCGATATCCTTGCGCACTTGATTAAAATGGCCGTAACCGTTCAAGAAGACCGGGCGCTCCTCCTCCGTTCCCGTGCTTCTCACCCGGGTCTCACCGGTAAAGCCGTAGTCCGTCCGCCCCAGCTCTCCGGTGATATAACGGGGGACGGCCAGGGGTGTCAAAGTGCCGTCCAGATATGCCAGCAGGTTTGCTTTCGCCTCGCCGTACAGCGTCTCCAAGGACTGGACCACATAATAGGCGCGGGTCAGCACACCCCGGGATACATCCTCCTTGCCATACCCGATAAAATCCTTGATGACGGTATAGTTGACACGTTCATAATCGGTGGACAGCCCCTGCGCCTCCGCTTGCGCCAGAAGCGCCTCCAGCTCGGGGAGCCGGGCGGAGATAGCATTCAGACTCCCGTTCAGCATCTCGGCATTAATCACTGCCTCCACACCGGCCATGCTGTTTCTGGTCATGCCTGTGTCCGGCTCCGCAGCCGTCACCGACGCGCTGTAGCTTCCCGGGCTGGCAATGGAAAAATGCCCCTCCTTGATCAGCACAGCTCCCGCCGGAACCGTCACCGTCCTGTCCACCCCCAGCAGCTCTGAATACAGCTGAACCGTCCGCGCCTCGCTGCTGTAATTCACCAGATTCAGCTTATAGGGGAT
>JAQSYT010000312.1 GCA_029256065.1 Paenibacillaceae bacterium | reverse complement strand
AGCACTGCCCCCTCCGGCGCATAATAAGGGCGCATCGGCTCCAGCGCCTGCCCGTCCAGCCAGGCCTCGAAGGGTGCGCCGCAAAGAGCCACAATCGTATCGCTCCCCAGCAGCAGCGTCGGTCCCGCCAATGTGAGCTCCAGGGCAGCAGCTCCTAGAGGATTGCCCACCAGCAGGTTGGCTAGGGCAAGCGCCTGCATATCCGCCGCCCCTCCCACGGGAACGCCGGCAGCCCTGTAGCCGGGACGGCCCAAATCCTGCACCGTAGTGGACAATCCTGGAGCCAGCACATGGATGGCGCCAGCCTCTGCCGCATCTTCACGCATCATCATCTGCACAGCCATCCTCCTTCCTTTTCCCAGCTGCCCTCATATTGGCTCCTTCTCCACCGGCACAAATTTAACCCGGTCCCCCGCCCGCAATAGAGACGGCTCCTCCCGCCCGGGCCGGAACAGCGAAATAGGCGTCCAGCCCACCACTCTCCAGCCGCCGGGGGATTCCAGCGGGTATATGCCTGTCTGGCTGCCGCCTACAGCCACCGAGCCGGCAGGAACCCGGAGCCGGGGTGTAGCCAGCCTGCTTACAGCAAGCTGTTCAGGCAGCCCGTCCAAATACGGAAAGCCCGGCACAAAGCCCACCATCAGCACCCGGTATTCCGCTCCGCTGTGCAGCCGGATCCACTCCGCCGGAGCAAGGCCGCACAAGGAGGCAGCCTCCTCCAGATCCGGTCCCCATTGCCCACCATACTGTACAGGAATCTCCATGAGCCTGGACATAATATCAGGCTGCTCCTGCACCTTGGCCCATTCCAGCTCCAACAGGCGGCAAACCACCTCCTGGAGGTTCTCCGGCCGGAAGTCCGCCAGCTCCGGCCAAAGGGAGGAAATCCGGTCCAATCCCCGGTACAGGAGATAGGGATCGTAGTAGATGGTAGCGGTATGTATGCCGGCAACCGCCTCCAAAAATCCCGGAAAGGGCGACGTCTCCAGATGCCGGACAAGCGGCAGCCAGAAGCCGGGTTCAAACCCGGACCCATCATGATTTCTGAGGCCTGCCGTTACCGCCCGTTCCCCTAAGGAACAGAACACCAGCGGCGCCTTCTTGCCCATTTCGGCCATACTCCCGCCTCCTTTAAGCCTGCCTTTTTCCAAGCTCCTGTTCGCAGGCCGATAACCCTTAAATCAGCTCCAGGCGCTTGAACCAGCGGGCGCATAATTCCGGCCAAGCTTTGGCCTCCGGATGATCCTCCGCCAAGCCCAGTCCGTGGGAACCGGTTTGGAAGGAATGCAGCTCGAAGGGCACCTTGCAGCGGCTTAGAGCGGTGGCGAACATCAAGGCATTCTCCACGGGGACCGACGGGTCATCTGAGGTATGCCACAGGAAGGTAGGCGGCGTATCGGCTGTAACCTGAAGCTCATTGGAGAACAGCCGGATATCGGAGTCCGTTGGCTCCGGGCCCAGCAGGTTGGTGCGTGAGCCGTCATGCCGGAACTCGCCCATGGAAATAACCGGATAACAAAGCACCATAAAATCAGGGCGGCAGCTGAAGCGCCCTACCGGGTCCTGGGCGGCTTCATCGCCCCGGTCATAGTGAGTGCCGGCTGTGGAGGCCAGATGGCCGCCTGCGGAAAATCCCAGGATGCCCACACGGTTGGCGTCAATCCCCCATTCCTCCGACCGGGAACGGACATAGCGCAGCGCCTGCTGTGCATCAGTAAGCGGAGCGGGATGCTTATACGGCGCAACCCGGTAGCTCAGAACAAAAGCGTGGAGCCCCAATGAGTTGAGCCATTGGGCAATAGGCTCTCCTTCATGATAGGCTCTCATGCCATAGCCTCCTCCCGGCAGCACCACCACTGCGGGCACATTGGGTCCCGCTTGCTCCAGCAGATATGGCGTAATTGCCGGACGGTCCTCCACCTCATTGCCTTTGCTGTATGGCGCCCCTTCCGGCCATAGCTCGATTGGTTGCATTGGAATATCCCCCATTCACTAGTTGCCGGGATGCTGTCCGGCTATTTTTACACATTGCAAGTTTCATTATAACCCCAACGGATGGCTTGGAATATATGGATTTTTCTTATCACCGGGAGGGCCTTCCCGCCCCCGCCTCTCTTCGTCCTCCGTCCCGGAGGCATAACGGAACTGAGAGTCCCTTAAAGCAGCGTTTTGCGGCCTCACCGAGCCTAACGGAACTGAGAAGCTCTTAGGCCCAGTTTCGCCCTCGTTACAACCCATTTGTACCTGCTAAGGTCTCTCAGTTCCGTAAGATATTCAAATCCCCGCTTTTACCGCTATAAGAGGCGCTGAGTTCTACTACGCATCAAGGCGGATCATATCCCCCAATGGAAAGGAAGTTATCAAACCATGAAGCTGCACTTAGAAACCATCCCCCGGAGCATTCCCGTTCTGCCCATCTAGCTTTTACCATCCGCAGCCGTTAAAAAGAGCAGATGCCTTCCGCCTGCGGAAGAACATCTGCCCTTTGATTGTATGGCTGTGCAAATCTTATCTGGCGCCAAGCACTCCCTTGGCCTTCTCCTCCACCCTGTTCAGCCAGGAGGTATCCGGCTCGATGACCAGATGGGTCCACTTTTTGATGAAGGGCTGAGCCAGGAGAATGGTTGCTCCTATGGTGCAGATCAGAAGCGCCGCGATTTCCAGCGGATGATTGATGCGGTCGTAAATTCCCGAGAACACAGTCAGGCGTACCACGAAGCCATGCAGCAGGAACACATATAATGTCCGGGTGCCCCAGTCGGTCATAACGGATTTGCCGTGGGGGACAAGGGCCAGAAGCCCGACGGATGCCGCCAGCTGAAGCCCGTATAACACCAGCCGGTACAAACCCGCATACCATTCGCTATGGCCCATCTGCGTGTAATTCAAGGCACCCACCAGCCACCGGGGATGCAGCTCCATGCCATTAACAGCAAAGTAGATGAACAGAGCAGCCGATATGGCACCTGCAAGCACGCGGCGGTAGCCGGACAGAAACGCACGGAAGCGGGCATAGTCAAAATAATAGCCGATGACGAAGAAGGGCAGGAATACCAAGGCCCGGGTGATGCTTAAGTATCCGCCGTCAAACCCGCCGTAGCCCACCAGGACAGCAATTCCTGCCGCTGCCAGCACCGGGTGCTTCAGCTTAAGGAAAGTAAACAGCAGCATCGCCAGCCGCCAGATCATATGCCCCATCAAAAACCAGCAGAGCAGATAGGGCATGAAGAAGGAGTGTTTGATGCCGGGAACCTGGAATGCCAGGATGTCCAGCACTGAATAAAGCGTCTGGAAAATGAAATATTGGAGCGCAATGGTTTGAAGCACTTTTTTTCCCGGCTGTCCGGTGAGGGAGTAACGGGCAAAATACCCGGTGACAAACACGAATAAGGGCATATGGAAGGAGAAAATCCAGAGGAACAACGCCCTCATTTCCTCATTCCGGCCAATCAGGGGTTCAATGATATTCCCCACAAAAACACTGACAATCAATAAAAAACGGGTATTGATCAAAAACGTGTCTCCGGATAAGCCGGTCTTCTGTTCTCTCATTCCTGCCTCTCACTCCATCCGCCGCGGGAAGTGCTGCTGCACATTTTTTAAGTTGTTTTGCTCCCCTACACTATAGCAATCCCCCTTCAGGCGGTCGATAAGCAGCTTCCTCTTGTCAAAAAGAGTTCACATCATTTTGACCAAAATAAAACATTTTTCACCTAAAAATGGTTCTTATAAACGATATGCATGAGGGCTTATTCATAAAGTGGAAGAAACCTTGCCGCCATCCTGGCGTATATAGGGTAAGAAGTTATAAGAAGAGGCATCCAAGAAGAGGAGGAATTATAAATGTTAATTGCTACTACAGAAAATATTGCAGGGCATGAGGTTACAGAGGTGTTGGGCACGTCCTTCGGTGTGGTCGTCCGGGCCAGAGGTTTGGGTGGAGATATTATGGCTTCACTCAAGGGGCTTGTGGGGGGAGAAGTAAAGCAGTATACGCAGATGATTGAGGACGCCAGACGGCAGGCCATGGACCGGATGGTTCAAAATGCGGCAGCCATGGGCGCCAACGCCATTGTCATGATGCGTTTTGACAGCGGGGATCTTGGGAATAACATGAGTGAAATTGTCGCATACGGCACTGCGGTCCGGGTTGTGCGGCAATGAGCGGCACGGAGGCTACCGGCTTTGGACTTGCCGCAGTAGGGCTGTTGTACTTTTTCATGTGGATTGTGATTCCCGGCATTATCCTTCTGTTGGGCTGGCTGGTGTATGACAAACGCTACAAGGCCAAACCTCCCGGCAGGGAAAACCAGCCCCAAAACGGCTTTCTTCCCACTCCCGAGGTCTTCATTGATCCCAAGGACGGACTCCGTTACCGGGTATATTACAATCCCTACAGCGGCGAACGGGACTATATCCGGGAATAATCACGGTGGAAAAGCCCTCTCTCCCATAGTAAAATGGAAATGTTCGGATTTGAGCACATTTTCGGGAGGTTGCAGGTTCATGGAATTTGGTTTGTTAGCGCACTGTGTGGGGCAGCAGCCCCTGGATACACTGCCGCGGCTTGTGGCGGAGAATGGTTTTAAATATGTCCAGCTGGCGTTGGCCAAGGCATTGTCCGGCGTGGACACCGGTCTGGGCAAGCTGAGCCCGGGTCTCGCCAATGCGGTTGCGGAGGAATTCGATAAGCACGGCGTGAAGATTCCCGTTCTGGGCTGTTACATTGATATGGTGAACCCCAACGAGGAAGCCCGCCGTTATGGCATTGACCGGTTCAAGGAGCACATCCGCATGGCCCGCCACTTCGGCGCCGCCTTCGTGGATACGGAGACCGGACATGTGTCGGAGAAATATCCCGCTGAAGCCGCCTGGGAGCTGACCCGCTGTACGGTGGAGGAATTGCTGGAGGAAGCCGAAAAGTGGGGCGTGATCGTGGCCGTTGAGCCCGCTAACAGCCATATCATCGGCACAGCACGGGATTGGAGAAGGCTGTATGATGAGGTGAAATCCTCCCATCTGGCTGGAGTTATCGACCCCTGCAACATCCTGCGTGACAAGGAATTCCCGCATGATCAGGATGAGGGTATGCGCGAGGCCTTCCGGCTGATGGGCGACCACATTGTGCTGGCCCACTGCAAGGACCTGTATGTGGACGCCGACGGCAAGGTGAAGGAAACCTTCGCCGGTAACGGCACACTGAATTACCCGCTGTTTGTGGAGCTGTTGAAGCAGCATAAGCCCCATGTGCACATGACGCTGGAAAGTGTTGCTCCGGCGGATATGGAAAGCGCTCTGCGCTTCTTGAAGGGGCTGTATGCGTAAATCATAAACATAAAAATCAAGGCCACCGGAACCGCTCTTTCCGGTGGCCTTGATTTTTTCATTCCAATATCCCCGCTTTGAAAAGCTCTCCTTCGCTACCCCTGCTTCTCCACGCTTTGTATGGCAGATTCCTTTCTCCGGACCCAACTTGAATGTCTGTACTCCATAGGGGACATCCCCATCTTATTGGTAAATTGCTTAATAAAATAGGTATCATACGCAAAGCCGCAAGCTTCGGCAAGCTCGGAAATCCGCAAATTGGTGTGTGTGAGGGCTTCGCAGGCAATTTTGATCCGGTGGCGCAGCAGATAGTCCATAACCGTATGCCCCGTCAGCTCCTTGAATTTTTTGTTCAGAGAGGTCCGGTTCAGATTGACGGTCTTGGTAACCGTCTCCAGTTTAATCGGCTCCTGATAATGTGTATGGATATACTCCAGGGCCAGCTCCGCGTAATCCTTGTCGGCGGAATCAGGGACGTTGAAGCCGTTTTTGGCCATATCCATATAGGCATCATGCATCAGATAGAGAGATTGCAGCAAATAGCGGCGGATGCGGCAGGTCCACATGCCGTCGCTTTGGGCATAAGTTTCCGTTCCAATAATCTCCATCCATTCTCTCACCCTCAGGAATGCGGAGGAGGATAGCGGAATAATACCGGCATAGTCCTCATGGTGCCGGATAAACATATTCAGCATGTTCCGGTCATGCTCATCCTCCAATGCTGTAAATCGGTTATCCACTAACGCTTCGAAGCTCAGGCTGCTGTTGAGGAACCTGGGGTTGAAGCTGAAGGCCCGGGCGAACAATCGGCGGTGGTGCAGCAGCGCAATCCGGTCATACGGGGAGACGCAGATTGCACAGGGAGCGGTCAAATTCCACACCTTGCCATTCACGGAGATGCCGGCAAACCCCTGTTCCACCAACACCAGGCTGACCCTGTCCTCCATTGGCAAGGTGCCGAAGGAAGGCTC
>JAQSYT010000311.1 GCA_029256065.1 Paenibacillaceae bacterium | reverse complement strand
CTGTGCTTCAAACAGTAACCGGTAAGACGCCATAATGTTTTCCTCTCCTTCATGCCATCGCCTTCCTTTTCATAAGAGATTTTGATTTACAAAGCATAAGAACGCCTTCATAACATCCCATAAACACCCCTAAAACATCCCTACAGATGTTACAGTACCTTATTTATCCATTTTGCGCAATGCATATTTTCATTTATGTTTGCTTGACAGGGTTAAAGGATTTAGGCATATTTGAAGTTATAGGGTAAGAAGAAGGGGCGTGTTGATTATTTCTGAATTAGAAAAAATAACGATAAATCTCGGGCCGATGGATCTTGGACAAATTGATCTTTTAGTAGACCAAGGATTTTATACAACCCGGAGCGATTTTATCCGCATCGCCATTAGAAGACAATTGGACAGCCATTCCGAAGAGATAAAGGAGTTCAAGCACACGAAGTACTTTGCCTTCGGCGTAATCGCCTTTGACCGCGACCGATTAGTACAGGCAAAGGAAGAGAATGCGAAGCTCGATATTAAAATCGTTGGGGCTCTCATTGTATCCAATGATGTAACTAAAGAATTAGCAGAAGAAACCTTCGGCAGCATCCGGATTTTTGGAATAATCCGGGCTCCCGAGCCAGTGAAAAAATGGCTTATGGAAATGAATGGTAAAAAATAAAGCAAGCTAACATAGGCACGCATACATAAACCTAAGGACAGCCCCCGGGCTGTTCTTTGTTGTTCCTTCCCCGCTCACAAAAACAGTAAGATCCATCAAGTGAAAAAGGAAGATTCATCATTCTCTGCGCATGAGGGAACCGTTTATAATAAGGCTTGTAAACGGAATCACGATGAAGGGGGAGCAAAATGATGCAGGAGAAGCAGGCTGATATTGTCATATACGGAGGAACGGCTGCAGGGATTACGGCGGCTGTTCAAGCGAAGATAATGGGTAAAAGCGTGATCGTAATAGAGCCGAGTCAACGAATCGGGGGATTGACCACCGGAGGGCTGGGAGATACGGATGTGGGGATGAAGGAGGCTATTGGAGGCCTGTCCCTGGAGTTTTACCGGCGGGTAGCCAAGAAGTATTCCCAGGACGGGGCCTGCTGGCTGTTTGAGCCCAAGGTAGCACTGGAGGTGCTGCAGGAGTTTGTGGCGGAGCACAACATCGAAGTGGTGTACGGAGAGCGGCTGGAGCTTAAGGACGGTGTGACCAAACAAGGCACAAGCCTCACCTCCATCCGCATGGAATCCGGGAACGTCTACAAAGGCAGAGTGTTTATTGACGCTTCCTATGAGGGCGATCTGATGGGCAAATCCGGCGTATCCTATTTTGTCGGGCGGGAGTCCAACGCACAATACGGGGAGACCTTAAACGGTATTCATCCCGGCAATGAGCTGCCCCGCGGGATCGATCCTTATGTGGTGAAGGGCGTACCTGAGAGCGGATTGCTTCTGCGTGTCAATCCGGACGCCGGCGGCAGCTTCGGAGATGGGGACAGCAAGCTTCAGGCCTATAACTTCCGGATGTGCTTGACGAATAATCCGGATAACCGCCTGGAGATTGAAAAGCCGGAAGGGTATAACGAGGCCGATTATGAAATCTTGTTCCGGGCCATTGAGCAAGGGCAAAGCTCCAAGTTCTTCAAATTGAACCTGGTCACCGCCGATAAAACGGATTCCAATAACAACAGCGGTATTTCTACGGATTACAACGGGACAAACCATAGCTATGCGGAGGCGGATTATTCAGCGCGGGAGGAAATGTGGAATGCCCATCTCCTTTATCAGCAGGGTTATGTCTGGACCATTCAGAACCATCCGCGGGTGCCGGAGGAAATCCGGGCTCATTATAAGCCTTGGGGTCTGCCGTTGGATGAATTTACTGAAAGCGGCCACTGGACGCCTCAGCTGTACGTCAGAGAATCCCGCAGAATGATCAGCGATTATGTAGTGACGGAGCATGTGGTCAGACTGGAGGACCCGGTGTCTGATTCTGTGGGAATGGGCTCCTTTGCCATGGACTCGCACCACACCCAATACTATGTAAATGAAGAAGGGCATGTCAGCACAGAGGGCGGATTTTATATTAAATTGAAGGCCCCTTATCCCATCAGCTACCGGGCGATTGTGCCGAAGCAGGAAGAGTGCACCAATCTCATTGTGCCCGTATGCGTTTCCGCCACCCATGCGGCCTACGGCTCGATCCGGATGGAGCCCGTATTTATGATCCTGGGGCAATCGGCTGCTGCGGCGGCAGCACTGGCGCTTGATGGGGACGGCATCGTCCAGCATGTGAAGGTAAAGCAGCTCCATGGCGTACTCGTTCAGGAAAAACAGGTTTTATATACAGACGTCTAATGCCCGAATCCGAATAGGCGCCGGTACTCCCCCGGGGGATGTCCGAACCGTTCGCGGAATACCCGGCAGAAATGAGGGTAGCTCTGGAAGCCGGTATTTTCGGCAACCTGCTCCATGGAAAGATTGCTGTACAGCACCTGCTGCTGCGCAAGCTTCAGCCGGACGTCAATGCAGTAGGCAAACAGCGATTGGCCAAAAGCCTCCTTGAACAGAAAAGAGCAGCGGGAGACGCTTAAGCCGGCGGCGGCCGCTATTTGCTCCAGGCTGAGGGGCTCGTGGGCATGATTTTCGATGAATAGCTTCAGCTTGTACGCGGTATCCGCTCCCTTGGTGCGCTGCCTGGTCTGGATCACCTGCTCCAGTGTCAAGCAAAACGCCCTCAGGAGATAATCCATCATCTCCTCTTGGTTTTGCATCACCTTGTTCTTTTCGCTGATGATATGCTTCCACAAGGTAATAACCGTATCGTCAAAGCCGATGTTCGTTTTGGCCGGGAATCCCTTGTCTTTCCACCATGAATCCAGCCATTCCCCATTGGCGATCAGGAAATAGTCTCCCACGGGCTGGACCTCACCCGATTCCGGGACGCTCCGGGGCTGTACCTCCAGCTCGTAAAGCTGACCGGGGGAATAGATGAGCAGATCGCCGGGGATGATGGTCTCAACCTTTCCCTCTACCAGCGCGCGGCAGGCCCCTTCTGCCTGAAGCCGGAACAGGTAGAAGGGCAGTCCGTCCTTATACTTTACGGAATGGGGCTCTGTGTGTGCGTAGTAGTTGGCATACATGACGCAGGCTTGGTGTGGAGCTGGGCTTGCCATAGATGAGGTTCCTCCCGGAATTAACGAATCTGCTCCGATTATATAGCTTCTTCGAGGAGAAAGACAGGGGAATGAAATCAGGCAGATTCGAACGAAACATACTTTATGAGCTAAACAGGAGGTTTTATATGAAGCCAGAATTTCGTTATTTAAATAAACCGGCTCTAGAGCCAGTACCAGGCTGCGATTGGGCGGAAAAAATGGTCCTGAATCCGGCTATTATCAAGGATCCGGACTCTGATGACATTCATATGCTTTTCCGGGCAACCGGCCCGTGGCCGCAAAAAAGAAGAGAGGGCTGCCATGATCCCTATCCGATTTTTTTGGGCTATGCCATAAGCAAGGATGCGGGAGAAACATGGAATGCGGATTTTTCCAGACCTGCTTTGGCCCCAGCATTGGGATATGATGAGCATGAGCTGTATATAACGGATGTGCACGGAAATCAAGTGCGGAATTATGCAAACGGCTGTGTGGAGGATCCGCGCATCTTTTACGTAGAAGAAGAGCTGTACGTGACAGTCGCCTGCCGCATATTCCCCCCAGGCCCCTATTGGCTCGGCAGTCAGCAGCCTCCGGTGGAAACGCGGTTTGAATATGTTCCGGATTGGATATTTGAAGGGGATGCTGCAGATCCGTTTATTAAAACAGCCCGGTCCAATGATACAGTGACGGTGCTCTACAAGCTGGATTTGGCTGCGTTGAAGCGGCGGGATTACGAAGGTGCATTCCAGTATGTGGGACCGCTGACTGAAGGATATGTGAGCGATAACCGTGATGTGTTCTTATTCCCGGAAAAAATGAAAATTGCCGGCAAACAGCAATATGTGATGCTGCACCGGCCGATGAATGTGCTTCCCTTTGAAGGGGGAGAGAGGGTCAATAAACCCTCCATTTATTTGGCGGCGGCTGAATCCATTGATGAGTTTGCCTCGTCCAAAGCAGTCCATAGGCTTCTGGCTTCCCCGGTTTTTGATTGGGAGGAAAACCGTGTTGGCGCAAGCTGGCCGCCGGTGGCCTTGGGGAATAAAGAGTGGCTGGTGCCTTACCATGCCAAGAAAAATGTGGAGTTCGGATACACCCAATCCTTCATCATCGTAAGGGAGCAGGAGGACGATTTCCCGGCGGTGGTTCACCGGTGCTCCGACCGGCTGATGTATGCGCAGCGGGATTGGGAAATGCCATCGGATTACCCGACACCGTGTCTGTTCACAACCGGAGGAATTGTGATGAACGGGGATTTGATCATGTCTTACGGAGCGGCTGATCAGAAGGTGGGCATCTCCTGGGTAAACTTTGATGATTTGTTGGCTTATGTGCGGAAGTTTGATGAGAATGGAAATTTGATCGGGTAAGCAGACCCGCACATTGAAAACAGTGACAGGTCCATGCCGCGCGCATGGGCCTGCTTTGTGTTCGCCTGGCATGAGCGGAAACGGGATGGTGAAAGAACTACAGGGTTCTCTTCGCTGTCTCTAATGGCGAACTCTTGTTATTCTGCGAATTGGTAATTATAATTTCTATATAATACAAAAATCTAATTGGAGGGATAAGCATGTCGAGGAAAAAAATTCCCCGTTAAGCCCGTGCTCCACCACCTCTCTTTTTCATTTTTCGTACCGTTGGACCAAAGAAAAAGAGAGGAATAAAATGATGAAACCTTTAATTGTGAATTGGAAGGAACTTCAGTTTGGCGTCGAAATTGAATTTGTTGGGGGCAACCCTGAGAAGGTCGAACTATTGCCCGGCTGGATAATGTCGTTTGATGAACGGCAGATTGATGATACTGGAGGCGAATCGGGCAGTGAGCTTAAACCGCCTCCTATCAAGTGGGAAGATCGGGAACAAATTCAAGAGATGTTGATGAGACTCCAAGCGACAGGAGCTGATGCGAACTGGAGCTGTGGACTTCATGTTCATGTCGGCTTAGGTCCTTGGGGACAAGAAGTCATTCCCCGGTTTATCGAGGCTGCATTGCTGTATCAAGAAGCTGTGAGAAATTTACTTAATACCAGCGAAGACCGTCTAAAATTCTGTCCTCCTGTTGCACGGGAGATGTATGATGGATTTAATTCAAATCCCGGGAGAGCTGCATTATGCCACAAGGGACGACCCCAATCCCATCGGTGTGGAATTAATCTGGCAGCTTGGTTTGATATCGGTACAGTAGAAATTCGTTATGCGAATGGCTCCTTAAACTACAATGAAGTAATCAACACAATTGAATTCTGTCTTCGTTTTGTGGCGGCCATAGGGGCAGGGGACAAACTTTCTTCCGATCCCTACAAAATGGCGGTTGGACTCGGTGCACCTGTCAGCGGCTATCCTCAGCCAAAACCCGCCCCGCAATGGTACCATGAGAGGATATGGCTAGAAAATGCGTTGTTGCCCATCTTAGCTCCGCTTGCAAGCAAGCTTGTACAGGATGGTGAAATTCTTTCTGTTTTGTCTAGGCCAGAAGGTTTCTTAGTTGCAATAGAAGATACTGATGGGAGATCATTCAAGCATCTTCTGCATCCCCCTTCTACTGGTTGGGAGGTTGAACGTCTACTTTAAGAGTGACTGGAGCCAGGAAGCCCCTGGCGGCTTCTCACCCGCAGATATCCGCGAAGCTGCAACCCAGTTCTACATGGGTGACAAGAGCCGCACGTCCGGCCGTCACCATGGTATGGGCCTTTACATCGCTGAATCCGCCGCGCAGCAGCACGGAGGAGCATTGATGTTGGAGAATGCATCCTCCGGTGCGGGGAGGGGAATGGCAGACATAAAAGATGACCCCTGTATAGTGAAGGGGTCATCTTTTTTAATCCTCCTTGGCATCCTGACTACCGCCACCATCCTGCTTATGTCCGGGCGGATATAGGAATCACGTACCCTTGGGGCAGCGGATAGGCTTCTCCTTTAACGAAGAAAAATTCCTTCCCGTCCTCGCGGCAGCGGACCGCATCCTCCGCCAGATCGGCAAAGTCGGGGGTGAAGTGGAGCTCCACCTTGCAGCGTCCATTCAGGGCGGCTTCTTGTCCCGGGCATGCGGCCAAGCATTCCACAATGTCCTGCCACAGCACAGGACGGGGGCTGACCACATCCATCAGCTCTATCTTTTCCTCCGACCATTCGCAGACAAGCAGCAGCTCCCGG
>JAQSYT010000310.1 GCA_029256065.1 Paenibacillaceae bacterium | reverse complement strand
GACTAATGTGGCTCCAACGGTTTATCCCCCTGCGTTTTGGACACTCACCACACTCGTACGCTTCATCCCTGCTATTCCTTCAGCTTGGTGAAGGAGGCATTATACAGCCGGAACATGGTTTTGTAGCCGGACTCGTCAATCTTGACGCCCACGTCCAGCCGTCCTGTGATCAGCATAGGTCCGCTGGTGTAGCGGAGCTTTTCCCCGGAATCTGTAAAAGCAATCATGATCTTGTTCCAGTAGGTTTCGTCTCCGTTGTCGAAGGGGCATTCCGCGCCTGGGGAGGGAATGACCAGAAACCAGTGCTTCTCAAAGGACAGCACCTCACCCATGTACCCGCGGATAGACACTGTCTTGCCGTTCAGGTCCCAAAAGCGCTCAGAGGGTGTATCCTGCTTGTCGTTATCGAAGAATTCCGACCATAGGATGGTGCCCTCTTCTTTTTTGGAAGAAACGGCGGGCTGTGCTGCCGCTGCGGAAGGGGCTGGCGCCTCGGCAGAGGCTTCGCCGGAGACAGCCGGAGGCGCCGAAGCCTCAACCGGCGCCCCATCCGGCGGTGCCGTAGCAGATGCCGCCTTCTCCACAGGAGGCGGCGTCGCAGCGGGCACTGCCGAAGGCTGGCTGGATGCGCCAGCCACAGGTGAGGGCTGCGCCTCCTCTATTGCGGAGGCAGCGGGGCTGGCCTGGGCGGCTGTAGCAGCGGCAGACGGCGCCGCGGAGGCCGCCGGACTGCCTGGCGCTGCGGCCTGCACCGGCTTTTGCACTGCCGGTGCAGCGGAGACAGATGCTGCTCCGGCAGCCGCTGACGCAACGGGAAGCGCGTCGCCGAAGCTGCCGGTTTCACCGGCTTCTCCGTTTTTGCCTCCGCAGCCTGCTGCAAACGCAGAAGCCAGCACCACAGTCAACACCATTCCCATCGGCCTTCTCAGCTTGCCCATACGCGCAATCCCCTCTCCTGTATCTATCTAAACATGTTTTGGACTAAAAATTAATGCAACTAGGTTTACGGGGGCTCCCCCAAAAGTAATCGGATATCACTTCGAAGCATCACGTCACTTTTGGGGGAACGATTTATCCACGGAACAGCTGCAGCGGGTCCGCCCTGTACATGTTCACGGCCGGGGCCAGCGTAGCCAATCCGCCCAATACCAGCGCTCCGGCCAATAGCAGACCCTCTCCTGGAGCCGGAGCCCATGCGGACAGCCGGATGCCGGTATAGCCAAAGACCGCATCCGTGAACATGCCGCTTGCCCCATGCCCCAGCAGAACGCCTGCTGCCAGGCCGATCACGGTGAGCAGAAGCCCCTCGCCCATCAGCGTAGCCCATACATAACCCCGGGATTTGCCGATCAGACGCAGCAGGCCTGCATCCCGCCGTCTCTCATTGGCGGCGGCTATCAGCGACAGGGTCAGCGTAATCGATGCCAGAGCCACACACAGCACCGTCAATGCACCGGCAGCCTGCGTACCTTTATCCGCCATATTCACCACATCCGCAACCGCCTTGCTGGTGAACACAGCCTGGACATTGTCTAGCGCATCATACTTCAGCTTAAGGGCCTGCGCCCCGGTCAGAGTGGCCGGTTTAATCATAACAGCCGTAATCTCCCGGTTCTCGCTGTGTTCATTGTGATGAACCGCCCAGGCATAATCCAGAGTAGTAAATACAGCCCGGTCATCAGGAGTATGGAGCTGAGGCAGGATGCCCACCACTTTGTAGGAAAAGCCCTCGTGAGCCTCGTGCTCTTCCTCGTGTCCCTCTTCCTCCTCATGATGCGCTTCCTCGGTTAGACCATGGGCGCCATGGAAGGTATCTCCTACCTTCAGTCCGGCTGCCTTGGCTGCATATGCCCCTACCACGGCTTCCCCGGTATCCACATAAAGCTTGCCGGAGGCCAGACGTTTGTCCCCGTACCGGACCTGGAAATATCCCGGATCAACCCCTACAATGGGATACCCGTTGTAGCTGTCCCCGGTAGTCATAGCGAAGGCGGCAGCCGTATCCGCCTCCGATTGGACACCCATAAGGACACTGTACGGCACATTACCTGTGGGTGCGCCCACATGATAAAAGGTATTCAGAGCAAGCTGGGATTCGCTTCCGTCCGCCCCGATCACCACTTCGAAGGGGCCGTAGCCCTTCTCTGCTCCTTGCTCCACCCCGTCCCGTAATAAAAGCAGGAACACAGTTAATGCAGCCGTCACAGCCACTGCTGCTGCCGTCAGAATAGAAAGCGTTCTGCGGTGCATCACATTTCGCCATACCAGTTGAAGGAGGCTCACGCCAAAGCGCCTCCTTCCGGCTCTTCTGCCACATGAAAAGAATGGGCCGACAATACCGTATTGATCTCTCCGATGCCGATCCGCTCAGGAAAAAGCTGCGCCAGGTGAAGATCATGGGTGACCGTCACCAGGGTGCTCCCCTGGCTGGCGCACAGCTCCAGCAGCAGACGCATCACCAGCTCCGCAGACTCATAATCCAGGCTGCCGGTAGGCTCATCAGCCAGCACCAGGGGAGGCTGGTTGATCAGCGCCCGCACAATAGCAGTCCGCTGCTGTTGCCCGCGGGACAGCTGGCCCGGCAGATGGTCCATCCGGTCTGCCAGACCAACCCTGCCGAACCATTCACGCAGCAGCTTGCGCCGTTCGCTCCGGTTTAGGGTGGGAAGCATCAGCTCCACATTCTCCGCTGCGGTCAAAGACCCGATCAGATGAAAATCCTGCATAATATAGCCCACATGGCGCAGCCGGAACCGGTCGCGCTCCGCTTCATTCAGCTCATGGAGAGACGTGTCCGCCACACGGAGCTCTCCCCGGTCCGCTTTCAGGATGCCGCTGAGTAAATGAAGCACCGTGCTTTTCCCGCTTCCGCTAGGCCCCAGCAAGGCCAGGCGGCCCCCAGCCTCCACAGTCCAATGCGGAATGTGGAGAATGGGAAGCCGCCTGTCCGAAATGACAAAGTCCTTGCGGACTCCGTGAAGCTCGATCATCGCTGCGCCCATGATTACGGCAGCAGAATCCGCTCGGACAGGGAATCCCAAACGAGATTCTTGCCGGTCAGCTTGCTGAAGGCGGAGAGGGGCAGATACAGCTTGCCGTAATCGTTCTCGGCAGTAATGGTCTCGGCAGTGCCGTTCCAGCTTACAGCCAGTGAATCCACATTGACGGAATAAACGCCTGCAGTACCGGTCAATTTAACCGCTCTGGCAGCCTCATCATAGGCTACAGTAATGCCCAGCTTTTCAGCCAGTGCCTTGGCAGGGTACAGCACTTCCTTATTGCGGTTGATTTTGAACTTGGGATAAATCGTCTTGGCTTGCAGCTTGGCAGTGGCAGCATCCAAGTCCACACCAAGGACCTTGGCAGAGCTCTTGGCAATGTCGGTGTTGTCCACTTGACCCTTCACCAGGTCGGCGATGGGGCCGTATGCCCACACGCCCACATCTACGCCGGAGTGGCCATGGCCGGTCCAGCCGATGAGAAGACGTTTGGCAATTACCGCATTGTAGCTGCCCTCGCGGCCATAAGAGGAGCCGTCGCCTGCCATTACTTGAGCGATTTCCTCATCTGTCAGGTCGGTAATCCAGGTGTTGTCTTGGACGATCTTTTTGATTTCTTCCGGAGTTTTGGCAGCCTTCAGTGCTGCAGCAATGGATTCGGAGGATTTCTTTTGCTGATCCCACAGGTCGTAGTTGCTCTCATAGATATTGTCACGGGCCAGGGACAAACCGCCGGTTTCATGGTCAGCAGTAATGACTACAGAAGTATTGCCGTCCTTCTTGGCAAATTCCATAGCGACCTTAACGGCTGCATCAAAATCCAGCACTTCATCAATGGTGGTGGAGAAGTCGTTGGCATGGGAGGCATGATCGATCCGGCCGCCTTCGATCATGATGGCGAACCCGTTGGTATCCTTGGACAGAATGTCCAAGGCCTTGGTAGTCATTTGGGCCAAGCTGGGCACAGTTTCGTCCCGGTCCGGGGTATAGGCCACGTGGGAGCTGTTGAACAAGCCCAGAGCCTTGCTGCCGGAAAGAGAGGAAAGGCCTGCCGCATCATAAGCTACTTCGTAGCCTTTTGACTGGAAGTCACCAATAATGTTTTTGTCGGTGCGCTTTCCTTTTTCAGCGGTTGTTGTAAAGAATTGCTTGCCGCCGCCCAGCAGAACATCAATTCCGCTGTCCAGATATTGGCTGGCAATGGCGGATTCATTATCGCGGCTGCGTACGTGGGAGGCGTACACAGCAGGTGTCGCATGGGTTATACGGGCTGTGGTAACCAGACCTGTAGCCTTGCCTGCAGCTTCAGCCGCTTCCAGGACGGAGGCAAACGGCATCGAAATATCTTCATTAGATACGCTAATGCCGGCATTGTAGGTTTTGTGGCCGGTGGCGAATGCGGTTCCCGCGGAAGCGGAGTCCGTTACAATTCCCGACACGATAACGCCGCCGTCCTCGCCGCGGTCGGCAAAGGTGGTGGCTTGTCCTACGTAATAGCTGTCCAGCTCCAGATGGTTAATGTTTTTCATGTACTTGAGATAATCACGTCCGGCTGTCACTTGCGCAGGTCCCATGCCGTCACCGATCAGAACAATGAGATTCTTGGAGGCTGGGGCCGCCGCATCCGCAGCCGAAGCCGTTTGCTCTACTGCCGCCAATGGCAGCAGGGACAGAGCCAATCCGCCGGTCATAATCATTTTTGCATACTTGTTCAACTTGATCTCTCCCTTATCTGATTTCATATGAATACCTGAGCAAGTCTTAATGCGGAACACTTTATTCATCATAATCGGGGAGTGTAAATGGGAGATTAACGGGATAATCCAATAGATCATTGCAGTGTAAAGAGAAAATTGAGATATTGTAAATGTTTTCCTAAGAGTCGCCGCAATTGTAAATATTCTATAAAAACAAAAACAGCAGTCCGTAAATGGCCGCTGCTTTGCATTATTTTTGCTGTATTTCCCCGCTGGCACTAAGCTGTTCTGCTTGCCCCCGGCACTAGCAGCTTCTTCAGCAAGCCTGCCCCCAGCACGATGCCGGCCGTTGCCCAGGGCAGACTGCTATGCCACAGGTTGCTGTTCAGAAGCTCCATCATTTTAGGGTCCTTCACCATCATCTCCCCTGCAGTATACCCCAGTATCCCTGCGCCCAGATAGACCAGCACCGGGAAACGGTGAAGGAGTTTCATCACCAGTGTACTACCCCAGATAATGATGGGCACACTAAGGCCAACACCCAGAATAATAACAGAGTAATCGTTGTTGGCTCTGGCAGCGATTGCCAGCACATTGTCCAGGCTCATAATGAAGTCCGCGGCAATAATGGTCCAGATGGCATTGCCCAGGGTGGATGCTTCCTTCACCCGGTGATCCTTTTCCTCGTCAATCAGCAGCTTAATAGCGATGTACAGCAGTAATAAGGAGCCAATAAGCTGAATATAAGCCACCTTTAGCAGCACCACCGCAAGAGCTGTCAGCACCAGCCGCAGGGCAATAGCTCCGAAGGCCCCCCACCAGATCGCTTTTTTCTGCTGCTCGTGGGGCAGCTTCCTGCTGGCCATGGCAATGACCACAGCATTGTCTCCGGACAACACCAGATTGATAATCATAATTTGGATAAAAAGAAACAGCCAGTCCAGCATTGATCTTGTCCCCCATTTCCAAGAATTGTCCAAGTCTTATTATTAAACACTATGATGATCCATATGCAGGACATGACTGAAGTTTGTCCGAACCGAAAAAAAGCCGAAACCGGACAAGCCCATGAAGCGTAATGTCCATCATGGATTTGCCAAATGCTTCAAACATCTGAAATTCGGGTATTTGAAAAGATGCCAGTCAGACGGAATACGAATCTGAATAAAGGGTGGTGTTTACAATCTGGTACATGAAATCGAAGGAAAAAACATTGGAGGAGCTACGGGTTAATCCGCAGCAAGGCTTAAGCGATGAGGAAGCGGCGAAACGGCTCGCCGAGCACGGCTATAACCAATTGGCCGGCAAGAAGCCGAAATCCCTGCTGCGGCGGATTTTTGCCCAAATCAATGATGTTTTGGTCTATGTGCTCATCGGCGCCGCGTTAATATCGGGCATCGTCGGCGAGATAGCAGATGCCCTGATCATTTTCCTCGTGGTGGTATTAAACGCAGTAGTCGGTGTTGTTCAGGAATCCAAGGCAGAGCATGCTCTTGAAGCCCTGAAACAGATGTCCACTCCCCGTGCGGTGGTCAGGCGGAGCGGGGAATTGAAGGAAATTCCATCCGAAGAGGTGGTTCCCGGCGACCTGGTTATCCTTGATGCGGGCCGGTATAT
>JAQSYT010000309.1 GCA_029256065.1 Paenibacillaceae bacterium | reverse complement strand
GATCCGACAGAGGAGCCACCATAAGCTGGTACGGGGCGTAGGACTGGGTATAATAAAAATATTCGGCGGCATAGGCTTTTCCTGCCGTAACGCCTCCAAAAATAAAGAGCGAGGCTAATATCCATCCCGCCGCATGCTTCGATATTGATCTCCAGAAACTCATGAAAGCCTCCCTTCCATTGCCAACGCCTAAACCCGGTTAGGGGCGCGACGGGTAGATGCCTTCTACCGCAATAATATAATTGATAGCCAGGAAAGGCGCTCTAGTCGCAAGCGGAACGTAATTGCCCGCTGTCCCCGAAATATTGGATTTTAAGCTGGTATCCGGAGACACTGTGGTATAAATATTCACCTCTTGCCGGTCGGGGGTAACCGCTTTGGCCAGAACCTTGTCGCTGCCGGGGGTGCTGGAGGTTCCTTCGGTGGTGCTGGCCTGGTTCGGTACAGTATGGTTGTGCATGGGAAGATTGCTCGAGTTCAGAGTCTGCGATTCCGAACCGCCTATTTCGCCCAAGGAGTAATTGCTCAATCCCGGCCCTTGACCCGTTCCAATAGGGGAACGGCCGCGAAGATCCGGAAGCGCGAAGGTGGTTGTTCCATTACCGCCGTATGTAGTACCCAACAGACTGAACAAAGCTGAATTCGTGCTGATGGAGAGCAATTGGCCATTGCAGAAGGCCCATCCCTGCGGGGCGAAATTTCCGGCAAACATCCGGATCTCTCCGATCATCTGCTCTTCCGCATAAGCCTTTGGTGTTTCCTTCAGCCCGGAAAATAGTGTTACTGCAACTACCGCCATACATACCAACGTTTTCTTAACCGCGTTCATCTTCATCCTGCTCCCTCTCTTCATTCCATTAATGTGATAAAGGCATAAGGACCTTTGGATAATTATATCATTTGTCTGTTGAGTACTCATATTTTTTGATAATTATTTTCAATAAAACTAGTGCCCGTTAGTTGATACCCTGCCAAACGCAAAAAAAAGACATAACAGCATATGCTGTTATGTCAGCTTCTTAATCCTTTACAACCTGTTTGCGGTAATTATAAATAATACCACCCTCCGAGCTTTCGTACCGGACAAAGTCAAAGCCGCGTTCCACCAGCTCCCGGTTCGGCCCGCTCCGCCTGAACTCATCATCCCCGTTGCAGCACACCAGCCAACCGCCCGGTTTGGCCACACGGATCATCTCGCCAAGCTCCCGGTCATACTCATCCCCCACCACATGGCCGGACATCACCACATCGAAGGTATTGTCCTCGAAGGCCAAATCCGTTGCTACCCCATCCAATACCTTCATATTGGCAATTCCCTCCCGGTAAATCCGGTCCCGCATATACTCCCGCAAAGCGTCGCAGGGTTCGCTGGCGTACACCCGTTTCGCCAGGGGCGCAGCGGCAAATGCCAGCCGTCCGGTACCGGCGCCTACATCCAGCACCATCCGTTCTGTCAAATCAGCCAGTTCATAAAGCCGTTCCGGTTTCCAGCAGCGGATGTAGTTCACTTCTTCCATCACTTCCGGATATGCATAAACCACGAAGCTTTGATGATAATCGAGAATCGCGGTTTCCGCGGCGCGGGCTTCCTCCGGGCTTAAGGAATCCGGAACAAGGGCCAGCGCAGCATCAACAAATCCGGCGCACTCCGGCGCTTTCCGCTTGCAGTATAGAACCACGTGAGGGTAGCGGCACAGGGCCTTGCCCATATCCGTCCGGTAATCGCGGCCTGCATCATTGTAAGGCCTGTATTCCCTCATCCAATAACGGATCACCCACCGGTCCAACAGCAACAGAGTGTCCATTGTATAATCCTCAGCTTTAATCCAATGCAATGACATATGATCCTCCCATAGGAAAAGGAGGGTTAGCGTATAGTGGCCCTCCTTGTGACGGTTGCGACTGCCGACTTTTGAATATGTACATGTTTCATATCAATCACCCTTTCAATTAATGTCCGTAACCCTGCACTTTGCCTTTAGCAAAAATCACAATATAAAACCAGCATAGCATGAGGAGCGGCGGCCAAAGTATAGAAAAATCGTTTAAAACAAAAAAGACCCTCCACTAAGGGAGGGTCCTATGCTTCAATGCTTTATAGACAAGATGGCGGAGAGGGTGGGATTCGAACCCACGGTACCCTCGCAGGTACGACGGTTTTCAAGACCGCTGCCATAAACCACTCGACCACCTCTCCGTATGGATGTTACCATCCATGAGGCCTGCTTTCAGCCGTGGCAAAAGTCATTGTACCATAGGCCAGACAGGCGGAGCAAGTGTTACTTCTTCTCAATCCGGGTCTTGCCGTTCATATAGGGAACCAGCACCTCGGGAACCCGCACGGAGCCGTCCGGTTCCTGATAGTTCTCCAGAATGGCTGCGACAGTGCGACCCAGAGCCAGACCGGAGCCGTTCAAGGTATGCACGAATTCCGGCTTCGCCTTGGGGTCTCTACGGAAGCGGATGCCCGCACGGCGCGCTTGGAAGTCCTCGAAGTTGCTGCAGGAGGAAATCTCCCGGTAGCAGTCTGCAGAAGGCAGCCAAACCTCCAGATCATAGGTCTTGGCGGAGGAAAAGCCCATATCTCCCGAGCACAAGGACATAACCCGGTAGGGCAATTGCAGCAGCTGGAGCACCTTTTCAGCATTCTGCGTCAAGGCTTCCAGTTCCTCATAGGAATTCTCCGGCAATGTCAGCTTCACCAGCTCCACTTTATTGAATTGATGCTGGCGGATCAGCCCCCGGGTATCCCGGCCGGATGCACCGGCTTCGGAACGGAAGCAGGCGCTGAACGCTACGTATTTCTTCGGCAGCTCTTCCAACGTCAGAATTTCTTCCCGGTGATAGTTGGTCACCGGCACCTCCGCCGTAGGAATCAGGAAGTAGTCAGTGCCGCTAAGCTGGAATACATCCTCAGCGAACTTCGGCAGCTGGCCGGTTCCGGTCATGCTGTCCCGGTTAACAATGTATGGCGGCAGCATTTCCTCATAACCATGCTCTTCAGCATGGAGGTCCATCATAAAGTTAATCAACGCCCGCTCCAGCCGCGCACCCAGCCCCTTATAGAAGGTAAACCGGGAGCCCGTCACCTTGGCGGCCCGCTCAAAATCAAGAATGTCCAGATCCTGGGCCAGCTCCCAATGAGCCTTGGGTGTGTAGCCGAATTCCGTTGGAGCCCCCTGCTTGCGCAGCTCCACATTCTCATCCTCGGAATGGCCTACCGGCACACTGGCATGAGGTACATTAGGAATGGACAGGAGAACCTGATCCAGCTCCGATTCCACCACACGGATTTCCTCGTCCAGCTCTTTAATCCGGTCGCCTACCTGGCGCATCTCCAGAATAAGCCCCTCAGCGTCCTCTCCGGCACGCTTCTTGGCGGCAACCTCCTGGGACACGGTGTTGCGGCGGTTCTTCAAGCTCTCGGCTTCTGTGAGCTTCTCCCGGCGTCTGGCATCCAGATCGGTGAAGCGGTTAAGATCATCGGTTTGTTTGCCGCGGTTTTGCAAGCCTGTACGCACGCGGTCCGGTTCATTACGCAATAATTTCGCATCCAGCAAAGTTGAAACGCCTCCCGCAAGGGATTGATAAACTGCTTAAGCTTCTATCAGTCTTACCCTCTGTATTGCCTAACCATATCCAAAAAATACGAGTGGAAGCCATAATCATCCGTCAGCTCGGGATGGAAGGACGCAGCCAGCAGATGCTCCTGCCGCGCAGCCACGATCTGTCCATTGTACACGGACAGCACATCCACCACTTCGCCTACAGATTCGATAAGGGGGGCGCGGATGAACACCGCTCTTACTGTGTTCTCCATTCCTTTTACTACTAAATCCGTTTCGAAGCTCTCCCGCTGCCGTCCGAAGGCGTTCCGGGCTGCTACCATATCCATCAGCCCCAGATGAGAATCCGGCTGGCCTGGAGCTTGTCCGGTGATCCGGCTGGCGATAAGAATCAATCCGGCACAGGTGCCGAAGACAGGCTTCTTCTCACCGGCGAATTCCTGGATCGCTTCAATAAATCCATAGGTGCGCATCAGCTTGCCGATGGTGGTGCTTTCGCCGCCGGGGATGATGAGCCCATCGATCTCCTTCAGCTGCTCCGTCCGCTTGATGACAACCCCTTCGCCGCCCGCCAATTCAATCATGCGCAAGTGCTCGGCTACTGCGCCTTGAAGAGCAAGCACGCCTACCTTCATGTCCATTCCTTCTTTCTCTCCTGCAACAACATGAGGCAGGCGAGACCAGGTAACCGGCCTCATCCTGCCCAATTCGCGGGCTGCCCCGCAATAGCCGTACAGAAGCTCGTTCCTATTTTACCAGCCGCGGTCCTGCATCCGTTGGGTAGCATCCAGCTTGGAGATTTCAATCCCCTTCATGGGTGTGCCCAGGTTCTTGGACAGCTCGGCAATCAGTGCATAGTCAGTGTAGTGGGTAGTCGCTTCCACGATAGCCTTGGCGAATTTCTCAGGGCTGTCCGATTTGAAGATACCGGAGCCTACAAATACGCCGTCTGCACCCAGATGCATCATCAGTGCTGCATCCGCTGGAGTGGCTACGCCACCTGCCGCGAAGTTAACCACCGGCAGCTTGCCGGTTTTGTGTACTTGCAGCAAAAGCTCGTAAGGTGCGCCCAGGTTCTTGGCTTCAGCCATCAGCTCGTCCAGGGAAAGGCTTTGCACCTTGCGCAATTGAGCGTTGATCATCCGCATATGGCGGACCGCTTCCACGATATTGCCGGTACCCGGCTCACCCTTGGTACGGATCATGGATGCACCTTCGCCGATACGGCGGAGGGCTTCGCCCAGATCACGTGCGCCGCATACAAAGGGAACGGTAAAATCCTTCTTATTAATATGGAACACTTCGTCAGCCGGAGTGAGCACTTCGCTCTCGTCGATATAGTCGGCTCCCAGAGCCTCCAGAATCTTCGCCTCCACAAAATGGCCGATACGGGCCTTAGCCATAACCGGAATGGTAACGGCCTTTACAACACCCTCGAATACAGTCGGGTCAGCCATACGGGCAACGCCGCCTGCTGCACGGATATCAGCGGGTACGCGCTCCAGCGCCATAACGGCGGATGCTCCAGCTGCCTCGGCAACCTTCGCTTGCTCGGCGTTCATAACATCCATGATAACGCCGCCTTTTTGCATTTCAGCCATACCTCTTTTTACACGGGAAGTTCCTGTTTCCATCAAGATAACCCTCCTAAACATTATGTCCCAATGCGCAGTTGGCGCCGGAATTTACATGTGGTGTTATGAAAAGATTCTAACCATTGATTTTACAGCAACACCCGCCATTATACAACCGCGAATGCACTATTCCTCCAGGTTTTTCACCGATTAGAACAAATTCGTAAAGAAATGGCGGATCGACCGGAGCATCAGCTTAAACCAGCCGGCCTTCTTCACATCATCCTTAGCCACCAGATTCACATCATATGATTGATTGTTGTAGGTTACAGTAAGTTTGCCCAGAACCTCACCTTTTTCCACAGGCGCAATTCGGACATCCTCTGCAGCAGGTTCTGCAACCTTCACAATTTCTTCGTCCTTAACGCCCTTCTTCACCAGAATGGACAAGGCCGACTCTGTCACTACAGGCACATCAGTGTGGATTGCCTTTTTCACTTCCACAATCTTGAGGGCATCCACCTCAGCATCCGCCTTAACAATTTCCTTCATCTCAAAAGTGTTAAACCCATAATTCAGCAGCTTGGCCGTCTCCAGAAACCGTTTGGGCTCTGTCTTCGCGCCCATAACCACACTGATCAGCCGCATTCCGTTGCGCTCTGCAGTTCCGGTAAAGCAGTATCCGGCCTCATTGGTATGGCCGGTTTTTAATCCATCCAGTCCCTGGAATACATACTGTCGGAAGTTAGGGTTATTCTGGTTACCCTCCAGCATCCAGTTCCAGTTAACCATGGCGGTCTTGTCTGTTTCACGAAGCTTTTTGGAAGGGGTCTTAGTGAATTCCAGCACTTCTTTATGCTCTTTCAGAATATGATAAGCCAACGTAGCGGCGTCTCTTGCTGACATTACAGTTTCGCCCTGAACATTCTTGGGGGCGTATTTCCCCATATCAATCCGGCTGAGACCTGTGGAATTAATAAAATTCGCATCCTTGGACAAGCCCAGCTTGCGGGCTGTATCATTCATTAATGCTGCAAATTGCTCCTCATTGCCTGCTACCTTCTCCGCCAATGCCACACTGGCATCATTCCCAGAATAAATAGACATAGCTTCAAACATACTGCGGACGGATAGAGTCTCATTTACTGCCAGCAGCTGTCCCGAGCCGATAGTGTCGGCCGCATGCTGAGAGGTTGTCACAG
>JAQSYT010000308.1 GCA_029256065.1 Paenibacillaceae bacterium | reverse complement strand
GAAATATCGCTGGCCAATGTGGTGGGACAAGGTGCAAGGGTTTCCTCCTACGACCCCATGACGAATCAGACCATTCCTGCGCAGCTCCTGCGGGCGGATGCCAATTCCATGGTGGTCAAGGTGAAATCCTCGGATTACCCGCGGTTCCTGATTATTGAGGAGGCCCCGCAGGGACCGTTGATTAATGCCCCCTTGCTTTCGAAAACTGCCGACGGCGCACAGCTCGGATTCTTCAGCAATGTGAGCGGCGTTGTGGAGGTCACCTACGGACAATATCCGGCCCGTACCACCGGTACAGTTACCGAAACCGTATACGGTGATGTGAAGTTCGAAAAGGCAGGCGGCCAGAATGTGTTGGAATCCTTAAGCAATTTGAAGCCCTCCGGCATCGGCTCCTGGAAGTGGACAGGAACGATTGTGCCGAAATATACGGAGCGCTACTCCTTCACCGCCCACAGTGACAATTTGAACGAAACCAAGCTGAAAATCAATGGCCAGGACATCTACCTGGGAGGACCGGTGGGGGCATCCATCAACCTGAAGGCGGGAGAGGCATACCAGTTCGAGCTGTCCTTCCTGAACCGCTACAATTCCCAGCATTATGTGAATCTATATTGGTCAAGCCTCAGCCAGGAACGGACCATCGTCTCCCTTCAGCCCCTGCCCGAAAGCGTTATAACCATCCCTGTCAAAGCAGGGGAATATGTGAATCTCCCTATTCAGGGCATGAAGACCGGAGACGGTGTGAAAATCAGGCTGACCGGGGAAAATGGCATTACCGCCAGGTATCCGTTCTGGGATTATGACCGGAGCGCAGTGTTATACGGCCAGGAATAAATTGGCCCAAAAAGCCCCAATTAAGCTTTGTCAAATGAAAGCGGCTATTATGCCGCTTTTTTTTGTTGTGTATCTATGAAAAAAGTTGGTAATTTGTAATATCTATTGAGAGGAGATATGTTTTAAAATGGTTAAGAATACATATAACAAGGAGGATAATCGAAATGAGTGTGGATTTGACTTCGGTACTGAACAAACAGATTGCCAACTGGGGAGTTCTGTTTGTAAAGCTGCACAACTTTCACTGGTATGTGAAGGGCACCCAATTTTTCACCCTGCATTTGAAATTTGAAGAGCTTTACAACGAAGCAGCGCTTCATATTGACGATCTGGCTGAACGCGTATTGGCCATCAAAAGCAAGCCGCTTGCGACCTTGAGCGATTATCTGGCTACTGCTTCTATCAAGGAAGCCAAGGGCACTGAATCCGCTACTGAGCAAGTTGCGGCTACTATCGCTGACTTCGAAACCATCATTGCCGAGCTGAAGGTGGGCATGAAGGTTGCTGAAGAAGCGGATGACGAAACCACCGGCGATCTGCTGCTGGCAATTCATACTTCTTTGGAGAAGCATGTGTGGATGCTGTCCTCCTTCTTGGGATAATTATAGCAACGTCAAAAGATGGCGCAGGTCAGGGGAAACTTCCTTGGTCTGCGCTATTTTTTGCGAAAAAATAAGGATTGACACTTAAAGTGATAATGAATATCATTATCATAATGAAATCTACAATCTATCTGGAGGTCGAGAAGATGAGCGGTATTGTGGTGGTATATGCCAGCATGACAGGCAATACGGAGGACATGTCCATTCAGATTGTGAAGGGGATTAAGGAAGAAGGCTTCGAGCCTGTTGTGGAAAGAGTGGATGATGTGAAGGCCTCTGACCTGGCCGATTATGACGGCATTGTGCTGGGCGCGTATACGTGGGGAGACGGGGAGCTGCCGGATGAGTTCCTGGATTATTTCGACGATCTGGATGATGTGGATCTGACCGGCAAAAAAGCGGCTGTATTCGGTTCCTGTGACTCTTCTTATTCCGAATACGGAGTGGCTGTGGATCTCCTGATCGGCAAGCTGAAGGACCGCGGCGCAGAAGTGGTGCAGGAAGGCTTGAAGGTGGAGTTGACCCCCGGGAAGGCCGACAAGGAAAAGTGTGTGGCCTTCGGCAAGAGCTTCGCTCAAGCACTTAAGGGATAAAATGAAGGTAAGGGGTGTAGGCATGTTTGTAGAAACGAAGACCATTACTGTTAAGGAAGGCTTTGCCCAGACGGTTGCTGAACGGTTCAGCAAACCTGGCGCGGTAGAGCAGATGCCTGGTTTTGTGGATCTCAGTGTGATGGTGAAGCGGGCACGAAACGGCGAGGAGCAGGTGCTGGTCATGATCCGCTGGGAGTCGGAGGAAGCCTGGAAGGCGTGGGAGAAAAGCGACGTACATATCCAGGGGCACCGCCAAAGCGCAAAGCAAGGACGGCCTGATTATATCCTTAGTTCGAGCCATGATTCGTATCAGGTCAGCGTGCTGAAATCCGCTGCACCGGCTGCCTTGAGCTAGGGTGGGCTGCCAGCCTCCTGAAGAGAGGCGGACCTCCGGATCTCCGGAGGTTTTTTTGCGGTTGTCGAAAATCCTCTCAACCTTGACGTTTCTTGCGTTTTCCTTCAATATTAGGATATAGAAGGATGCGAATGCAATCGGGGGATAGCTATGTCCGAATCCATAACAACGGAAGAAATGCTGCGTAAGATGAGCACAGGCGGTCTCCGCGTGACAGAGCAGCGCAAAAGCCTGGCCCAGCTGTTCACAGAGGCGAGCGGTTATCTCACGCCTAAGGACGTTTATGAATCCATGCGCCAGAAGTATCCCGGCGTCAGTTTTGACACGGTGTACCGCAATTTGCGTATTTTAAGCGAAATGGGTGTTCTGGAGCAGTTTTACTTTTTGGAAGGCGGCTTAAAGTTTAAGGCCAATTGCCAGCACCATCATCACCACCATCTGATCTGCACCCAGTGCGAAAAAACCTTTTCCATGGATTTCTGTCCGATGGGACATCTGGGTGAAGGGCCGGAGGGCTTTCAAATCAGCGGGCACCGGTTCGAAATTTACGGGACCTGCAAGGAATGCCGGGAAAATCCGGCACCGGAGGAAGAGGAGCGTGGACGGCATGATTGAAGAGCTGATCAAGAAGAACAGAACGTACCGGCGGTTCTATGAGGATACGCCCATTGAGAGAGTTCAACTGGAGGCTTGGGTTGACCTGGCCCGTCATACCTCGTCGGGAGGCAATCTGCAGTCGCTGAAATATGTCCTTTCTGCCGATAAGGAGAAGAATACTCTGGTTTTCCAGCATTTGCGCTGGGCAGGATACCTCCGGGACTGGCCGGGTCCGGTGGAGGGGGAGCGCCCATCCGCTTATGTCATCATGCTTTTGGATAAGAATATCAGCTCCAATCCTTCATGGGACCATGGACTGGCCTGCCAAAGCATTCTGCTGGGAGCTGTGGAGAAGGGCTTCGGTGGCTGCATGTTCGGCGCCATCGACCGTAAGGGCTTAGCCAAGGCTTTGGAAATTCCTGAGCAGTATGAGATTCTTCTGGTAATGGCCTTAGGCAAGCCAAAGGAAGAGGTCGTTTTGGAGGAGCTTACAGACCCCAAGAATGTGAAGTATTGGCGGGATGAGCAGGGGGTGCATCATGTGCCCAAACGGAAGCTGGAGGACTTGATTCTGCCTTATTAGAATATTCAATATTGCATATCATGATTATATATGTTATTATATTCGAATAACCTTTGTTCACTGTTTGAATGTGTAAATTCTCACTGGCGCGGTCTTCGGAGCCGCAAGGATGGAAGAGAGGCAGGGCTTTCGTTGTTTTGAAGATTCAAAAGACGAAGTCGGCCGGTTGTTTCAAATCAGATAGTATACCCCATAGATGCAATTGCAAGCTGATAGATGCTCAGTTTGATGATGTTGGAACCATTGGAAGGCTTCACGGAACAGGTAAGGTTAAGATTAAAGGCGCTTCTTCCCGACGGAAGGGGCGCCTTTTCTGCATCATCTTCAAAGCTCTTCAGAAATCATGATAGACATAAGGAAGGCGTGAAATATGGGAGATACGAGGGAGGAGCAGGAACAAAGCCGTAAATGGTCCAGCCCCGGACAGTTGAGGGAGCTGTTAGCTGAGCTGGTCCGGGTGCCCAGTGTGACAGGTGCTGTGGAGGAGGCAGAGATGGCGGAGGTGCTGAAGCGGAAGCTGGAGGAGCTAGATTATTTCCAAGCCTTTCCGGATCAGCTGCGGCTGACACCAGCCGGCAATGGCACCCAAATTGTAACCGCCCTTGTCCGGAAGCCAGGGGCAGCCAAAACCATTCTTCTGATCAGCCATCATGATGTGGTGGGTATCTCCGATTACGGATCGTGGGAGCCGCTGGCTTGGGAGCTGGAGGACCTTACGGCTATGCTGATCAACGGCAAGGAACATTCAGGGCTGCCCGGAGAGGTTCTTGAGGATCTGGCCCAGACTGATGAGACATGGCTGTTCGGGCGGGGAGTCATGGATATGAAATGTGGGGTTGCCTTGCATATGTCTTTGCTGGAGAAGGCAGCGGATGGTGAGTTTGACGGCAATCTTCTTATGCTGTCTGTGCCTGATGAGGAAGTAAATTCCGCGGGAATGCGAAAAGCCGTACCGTTATTGGTGACGCTGGCGCAGGAATGGGGACTGGATTACAGGCTGGCGCTGAATTCCGAGCCTGTATTTCCCCGTCATCCCGGAGACAACGGCGTATACATATATACTGGATCCATTGGCAAGATGCTGCCAGGGTATCTGTGCTATGGCCGGGAAACCCATGCAGGTGAACCCTTCTCCGGGTTTAATGCCAATTATATGGCGGCAGTGCTGACAGCAGAGCTGGAATGGAGCGCGGAGCTGAGTGAGTTCGGCCCGCTGCAGTCGACACCGCCGCCTACCAATTTGCTGCACCGGGATTTAAGCCCCGGCTATTCCGCCCAGGTTCCCCACCGTGCAGCCGTGCTGTTCAATCTTCTGCAGATGGACCGGCCGGCCCGGAAAACTCTCATGCTGCTGAAGCGTGCAGCCTATCGCGCGGCTTCAAGGATGGAGGAGGACTTCTATGGAAGAGCCATGGAATATGCGAAGAAGTCTCCATTCCCCGTTGCGGAGCCCCGGGTGAATGTATTCACATACGAGGAGCTGTATGCCCTGGCTTCTGAGCGGCACGGGGAAACAGCCACAGCAGAGGCGGTTAACCACAGAATAGCCGGATTGTATGCCGCTATGGAAACGCCTGGGCAGGAGCCGGATGGTAGAGAGGCGACCATTGCGGTGGCGGACGCTTTGGCTGCATTGTGCAAGGATTTGGCTCCAATGGTCATTCTTTTTGTAGCGCCGCCGTTTTATCCGGCGGTAGCTGCCGGAGAAGAGCCGCTTGTCCGTAATACAGTGGAGCGGCTTGCCGGATATGCCACAGATGTTTTTGGTTTGGAGCTGGCAGTAGAGCCGTTTTTTCGCGGCATCTCTGATCTCAGTTATATCGGCAGTCCGCAAGCTGCGGATATGATTCACAGCTTAGCGCCCAATATGCCTCTCTGGGGGAGAGGCTATGAGATTCCCTTCGATGCGATGAGCCAACTGCAAATGCCGGTACTGAATATCGGTCCGGTAGGGAGAGATGCCCATAAGCGGACGGAGAGACTGGAGGCGGAGTTTGCCTTCCGGAAGCTGCCACAGCTTCTGACTCTAGCTATCCGGACATTTTTGGAGGAGTTCTGAATTTAGGTTGCCGCGTTTCCTGCCGATTGCTATTTTCATTTTCAAGGACTATAATATTATTATAATAGTTCTAAATCCGTTTGCGTCCTAATAAGAACGAACGGGTGGTGAAGGAGGTCCGGAAATGCCCAGTGTTACAGAGGAACTTAGCAAAATCAACAAGCGGCTGTCCGAAAAAGGCTACAAGCTGACTCCCCAGCGGGATGCCACCCTAAGGGTGCTGCTGGAGAACGAAAAGGACCATTTGAGTGCGGAAGAGGTCTTTATGCTGGTGCGCAAGCAATCCCCCAAAATCGGCATTGCCACTGTATACCGGGTGCTGGAGCTGTTGAGCGAGCTGCATATCGTAGAAAAAATGAACTTTGGCGATGGCGTAGCGCGGTATGATTTGCGCAGTCAAGAGCATGAGCATATGCACCATCACCTGATTTGCCGGGAATGCGGCGAGGTGCGCGAGATTATGGAGGATTGGCTGAGCTTGCTGGAGAAAAGGCTGGAGACGGAATACGACTTTACTGTAACCGATCACCGTCTGGATTTCTACGGCTCCTTCCGGGATTGCACCAATAAGAACTGCAAGCATAATTGCAAGGCTGTTTCCTGATTGGCCGCGCTCACCTCTGCGGAACTAGCCGCGGCAAGTGCATCATATTCATTTACCATGGTTAGTTGAACCGCCAAAGCCGCTTTCCGGAGCGCTTTGGCGGTTTTTCGCATTTGATGCGC
>JAQSYT010000307.1 GCA_029256065.1 Paenibacillaceae bacterium | reverse complement strand
GATGCTCACTGTGGAGACGATGTAATTCCGGAGGAGTGGGATCTGGAGGCAGTAGTGGAATACTGCAACCGTACCTTCCTTACGGAGGGAATGCTTTCCCGTGACAATGTTTGGGGCAAGGAAAAGGAAGAGATTGTGGAGCAGCTGAAGGGTATGGTGGATTCCCTCTACAATGCGCGCGAGGAGCAATTGGGCGAGCTGATGCGGGAATTTGAAAAGGTAGTCGTACTTCGTGCAGTAGACTCCAAGTGGATGGATCATATCGATGCCATGGACCAGCTCCGTCAAGGTATCCACCTGCGGGCTTATGGCGGTACCGATCCGCTGCGTGAATACCAGAAGGAAGGCTTCCAAATGTTCCAGGAGATGATCGACTCCATCCAGGAGGAAGTTTCCACCTATATCATGAAGGCACATGTAGAGGCCAACATCGAGCGTCAAGCTGTAGCTGAAGGACAGGTTGCTGCAGATAAGAGCCCTGCACGGCGCGAAGAGAAGGTTGGACGCAATGAGCTTTGTCCTTGCGGCAGCGGCAAGAAATACAAGAACTGTCACGGTGCGGGCTGAGCCTTCTAAGAATAATAAATGAGGTGTATGCAGTATGCTGGAACCAGAAATAAAGCAAGACCTCCGCGAGATTGCGGAGCGACTCACAAACCTTAGGGGGTCTCTTTGACTTAGATCTGAAGCAAGAGCAGATTTCAGATTATGAGGAAAAGATGACGGTTCCTGATTTTTGGGATGATAATGAGCGGGCGCAGAAAATTATTGGCGAGTTAAACGCAATTAAGGCAGTGGCTGAGGATTTTACTGCACTTAGCAGCCAATACGAGGACCTGGAGCTGACCCGGGAGCTGGCGGAAGACGAGCAGGACGACAGTCTGGCTGCTGAGCTGGGAATCGGAGTCGCCGCTCTTATGAAAAAGCTGGATGAATACGAGCTGCAGCTTCTTTTGAACCAGCCGTACGATAAGCTTAATGCATACCTTGAGCTTCACCCAGGGGCAGGGGGAACCGAATCCCAGGACTGGGCGGATATGCTCTTGCGTATGTACCGTCGTTGGGGGGAAAAGCGTGGCTTTAAGGTAGAGGTTGTGGACTATCTTCCCGGCGATGAAGCGGGTGTCAAGAGCGTCACCCTTCTCTTCAAGGGCTTTAACGCTTACGGCTATCTCAAAGCGGAGAAGGGTGTACACCGGCTTGTTCGGATTTCTCCCTTTGACGCTTCGGGCCGCCGCCATACCTCCTTTGTCTCCTGCGATGTGATGCCGGAGATTGATGACTCCATTGAGATCGAAATCCGTACCGAGGATTTGCATGTGGATACCTACCGGTCCAGCGGTGCGGGCGGGCAGCATATTAACAAAACGGAGTCCGCGGTGCGGATCACTCACGTGCCAACGGGCATTGTGGTGTCCTGCCAGACAGAGCGCTCGCAGATTCAGAACAGAGAACGCTGTATGACCATGCTCCGTTCCAAGCTCTACGAGAAGAAGATCGAGGAGCAGCAGCAGCATCTGGCTGAAATCCGCGGGGTGCAGATGGATATTGCCTGGGGCAGCCAAATCCGCTCCTACGTATTCCACCCCTACAGTATGGTCAAGGATCACCGGACCGGTGCCGAATCAGGCAATATCGGATCGGTAATGGACGGGGAAATTGATTTCCTGATTGATGCCTATCTGCGGGGCCAAATCAACACCAAAAACGACAGCGATAATATGTAAGAAGCAATGATCCTACATCAAGTCCGAACCCGAACCGGCAGGGGGTGGCGGGACGGTGTAGGATTTTTTTGCGAACACAAGGCCATAACGATGTTCTTACGAAAGATCCATAACAGGAGGCAGGGGAAGGCATGTCCACACGAGAACAGGCGAAATTTCCACGGGAGGGGCATGAACGGGAAGAGCCGGAAAAAGTGCACAGGCCTCCGTCCAGAAGGACGTTGTATAGCCCACGCAAGGGTACGGCTGCGCATTATATGCTGGAATATGGGCTGCTGCTGTTAGGCTCCCTGATTATCGCCCTTAGCTTCAATTATTGTTTGAAGCCCAATCAGGTGGCCTCCGGGGGAGTGACGGGCATCTCCGTGCTTACGCTGGAGCTGTTCGGCTTTCAGCCTGCGCTGGTCCAATGGGCGTTGAATATTCCGTTGTTTTTGCTGGGGCTGTTTTTATTGGGCAAGCAGTTCGGGCTGAAAACAGCGGTGGGGTCCTTTGTGCTGCCGCTGTTTGTGCTGTTGACCCAGAACGGTGAGCCGCTGACGGATAATCTGCTTTTGGCCACAATATACGGCGGTATCGGTATTGGTGTAGGGCTGGGCATTGTATTCCGCGGACACGGCTCCACCGGCGGACTGGATCTGGCGGCGCAGCTGATCCACCGGTTTACCGGCATCAGTCTGGGCATCGCTGTGGCATTGTTGGACGGGCTGGTGATTTTGACGGCGGGACTGGTATTTGATGCGGAAAAGGCATTGTTTGCCCTGATTGGGCTCTATGTCACCAGCAAAACCATTGATGTGGTGCAGCTAGGCTTCAATTATGCCAAAGTGGCGTATATCATCTCCGAGGAAACGGAGGCTATTGCCGAGGCAGTGCTGCATGATCTGGACCGTGGTTTAACCCGGCTGAACGGGGCCGGAGGATATACAGGGGCGGAGCGGACGGTTCTGATGGTGGTGGTCAGCCAGAATGAGGTTTCCCGGCTGAAGGAGCTGGTCCGGGATGTAGATCCCGCAGCCTTCATTATTATTAGCGAAACCCGGGAAGTGCTGGGTAAGGGCTTTAAGCTGGAAACCTAAACAGTCCGTGTGCATATTCACGAAAAATGCATTGAATTTTTATACTATGAAACGTATAATAATACATATCTTTTTGGACGGCGGAAAGGAAGGGATTCACATGACTCAACCGAAATGCAGAGTTGCCATTGTTGGCTCCACAGGATACGGCGGGGTGGAGCTGATCCGGCTACTGCTCCAGCATCCCCATGTGGAAATTACCTCGGTGATTTCATCATCCAGCTCCGGCGTGCCTATTGCCGATGGTTATCCTCACCTGAATCAGATCATG
This sequence comes from Paenibacillaceae bacterium, assembly GCA_029256065.1. Lineage (GTDB taxonomy): Bacteria > Bacillota > Bacilli > Paenibacillales > NBRC-103111 > Paenibacillus_AR. The sequence goes on along the minus strand of JAQSYT010000307.1, from coordinate 3,287 downwards.
GTGGAGGATCTGGATGGTGTGGACGTAGCTGTTATGAAGGAAAAGGCGGATGTCGTGTTTACCGCCACCCCCTCCGGTGTCAGCGCCAAGCTTGCCCCGCAGCTTTTGGAGGCTGGACTGAAGGTCATCGACCTGTCAGGCGATTTCCGCCTGAAGAGTCCGGATGTTTACAGCAAGTGGTACAAGAAGGAGCCGGCTGCACAAGCTTATTTGGACGAAGCTGTATATGGGTTGGCAGAGATTTTTGGCGCAGAGGTACCGGGGAAGTCCTTCGTTTCCAACCCGGGCTGTTACCCTACTGCTACTCTGCTGGGTCTGATCCCGGCTGTGCAGGCAGGCTGGATCGATCCGGCTACGATTATTATTGACGCCAAGTCCGGTGTGTCGGGAGCGGGACGGGGATTGGGCTTATCTGTGCATTATTCAGAGATCAACGAAAATCTGGTGCCCTACAAGCTGAACAAGCATCAGCATATTCCTGAAATTGAGCAAACCCTGGGCCGGATTGCCGGACAGGATGTGGCGGTTACCTTCTCCACTCATTTGACGCCGATGACCCGCGGAATTCTAAGCACCATGTATGCCACTCTCCAGGGTTCATATAAGGAAGAGGATTTTATCGGTCTGTACCGGGAGTATTATGAAGGAAGGCCCTTTGTGCGGATCCGTGATAAGGGCAAGTGGCCGGCTACCAAAGAGGTCTGGGGCTCTAATTATTGCGATATCGGTTTTGCTGTGGATGAGCGGACAGGCCGCGTGACCATCCTGTCGGTAATTGACAACTTAATGAAGGGCGCTGCAGGGCAAGCGGTGCAAAACCTGAATTTGATGATGGGCTGGGATGAAGGTGCGGGACTGGCGTTTACGCCGGTGTATCCGTAAGGATAGAGCAAATTAAATGCAAAAGCGGCCCTCAATTTGGCTGTGCCAAATTCGAGGCTTCCATAACATATCCGGCCGTAGCGGCGAGGACCATGTTATTTCGAGAGAGGATGAATCAAATGACGAAGCGGTTCGCTGTAGTGGAAGGCGGGGGTATTACGACGCCCCTGGGATTTAAGGCAGCCGGGCTGCATTGCGGCCTGAAGAAGACGGAGCGCCATGACTTGGGCGTTATCGTTTGCCAGGTGCCTGCAGCGGCGGCTGGCGTGTACACCACCAACCAGTTCCAGGCGGCGCCCTTGAAGGTGACCCGGGAGAGCATTGCCCATGAAGGTAAGCTTCAGGTGATGCTGGTCAACAGCGGCAATGCCAACGCATGCACAGGCAAGCAGGGTGAAGCGGACGCATACGAAATGCGGACGCTGGTTGCCAAGGCCTTTGGTGTGGCGGAGGAGCTGGCAGGCGTAACCTCCACAGGTGTTATTGGCGAACCGCTGCCTATGGGAAAGGTGCGCAAAGGCATTGCTGGTTTGCCGGAAGCCCTCACGGTGGACGGCAGCGAGGACTTCTGCCAGGCAATTATGACGACTGACCTGGCGCAGAAGCTGGTTTGCGTCAGTGTGACCGTAGGCGGAGAGACGGTGCATATTGCCGGAGCGGCTAAGGGTTCGGGGATGATCCATCCCAACATGGCCACCATGCTGGGCTTCATTACTACTGATGCCAAGCTCAGTCCCGAAGGGCTGCAAAAGCTGCTGGGTGGCGTAACGGACACCACCTTCAACATGATTACGGTGGATGGGGATACCAGCACCAATGATATGGTGGTAGCCATGGCCAGCGGGCTGGCCGGCAATGGTGAGCTGACGGAGGCACATCCGGATTATGAGGCTTTTGCCGACGGCTTCCGGTATGTGGGTGAATACCTGGCCAAGGCCATTGCCCGGGACGGCGAAGGGGCTACGAAGCTCATCGAGGTGAATGTGGCGGGAGCGGAATCTGTAGAAGCTGCCAGAGCTATTGCCAAAACCGTCATCGGCTCCTCCCTTGTGAAGTCTGCCTGCTTCGGCGCGGATGCCAACTGGGGCCGGATAATTGCTGCAGTGGGAAGAGCGGGATACCCGGTGAATACGGAAACCGTGGATATCCGCATCGGTGATCTGGTGACGCTGGAGCAATCGCGGCCGTTGAAGTTCGACGAAGAGAAAGCCCTCGTGTATCTGCGCGGGGATCTTGTCCAGATTTATGTGAACCTGCATATGGGCCGGGAAACGGCCACAGCCTGGGGCTGTGATCTGAGCTATGAATATGTGCGGATCAACGCGGCATACAGAACTTAGGAGCTATTGGGAAATTAGTATCCGCAAAAAGCCCGAACCGGACAGGAGGCGTAACACAGGTGACGCAAGGAAATAATCAGCAGAAGCGCACGGCTTCGGCCTATGTGATTAAGTGCGGGGGAAGCACCCTGGCAGCATTGCCGGAGGATTTTTTCCGGGAGATGAAGGAGCTGGCTGAAGAGGGCTTTTTGCCGGTGATCGTACACGGAGGCGGTCCGGCCATATCAGATACCTTGAACCGGCTGGGGATTGAGTCGGAGTTCGTCGGTGGCCTGCGCAAAACCAGCGAAGCGGTGCTGGATGTAGTGGAAATGGTACTCGCCGGGAAAATCAACAAGGAGATCGTCCGGCGGATTCAATTGTCCGGCGCCAAGGCTGTGGGCCTCTCCGGCGCAGACGGACGGCTGATCGAGGCAGAGCCTGTACCCAATGCCCACGAGGTGGGCTTGGTGGGCAACGTCACCCGGGTGAATGGTGAGCTGATCCAGAGCCTGGCGGATCTGGGCTATGTCCCGGTTATTGCTCCCGTTGGCCTTGGGAAAGACGGGGCCCAGCGGTACAATATCAACGCCGATACGGCAGCCGGTGCGGTAGCCTCGCAGCTGGGGGTATCCCGGCTGGTGGTGGTGACGGATGTGCCCGGCATCCTAAAGACGGATGGCGAAGGTGTCAAACGGGTGCTTCCCGTGGTAACCGTAGCAGAGATTGAAGCGATGATAACCTCCGGAGAAATCTACGGCGGCATGATTCCCAAGGTGCGGGCTGCCATGGAGTGTATCCAGGGCGAGGTGCAAGAGGTGCTCATCGTCAACGGCGCCGAGCCGGGTATTCTCCGGCAGGCGGTGGCGGAAGGCTCGGCGGGCACGCGGATTGTGCGTTAATGTAATCGAATACCATTTTCGTTCAGGTGAAAGGAGAGTGAGTGACGTGAGCAAGCAGGAAAGTGCCATTTTTCCATCGTATGCCCGTTATCCCATTACTATGGTCAAGGGGGCGGGCAGCCGGTTGTGGGATTCGGAGGGTAAGGAGTATCTGGATCTGATGAGCGGTCTGGCGGTAACCAGT
>JAQSYT010000011.1 GCA_029256065.1 Paenibacillaceae bacterium | reverse complement strand
CTCGAGACGCTTGTGGCGCCTACACGATTTCCAATCGTGCTCCTTCGACCAAACTCGGACACCTCTCCATACAAGTCGAACGTTTGATATTGTAACCGAGATAGCCGCAAAATACAACTGCTGCAACAAAATATTTTATGAAGCGCTTCATCGTCTTTGTGGCCGGACCTTTAATATAGCATGGTGATTTTCAAAATGCAATGGAATTGCTGCAGACAGCATGCTACACTAAAACAGTCCGGGAGCTAGACTCACGGAGGATAAGTAATGAGGAGGAAAAAATAATAATGTCTGTTCACATAGATCAGAAGGATGTTGAGCTGCTTGCCCCGGCGGGAGACTGGGAATGTATGCGGGCGGCCGTAGCCAACGGGGCTGATGCCGTTTATTTCGGCGTAGAGAAGTTCAATGCCAGAGCCCGGGCCAATAATTTCACCATGGACGAGCTTCCGGATATTATGGCGTTTTTGCATATGTATGGGGTAAAAGGTTTTTTGACGTTTAATATCCTCGTATTCGAAAATGAATTGGACGACGCCCGCCAACTGGTGGAAGCCTGCGTTAAAGCGGGAGTGGACGCCGTTATTGTGCAGGATCTGGGCCTGGTCCGGATGATCCGGGAGATTTCCTCTGACTTCCCGATCCACGGCTCCACCCAGATGACCATTACCTCCGCTGAGGGAGTGGAGTTTATTAAGCCTTACGGCTTAAGCCGCGTGGTGCTGGGCCGGGAAAACAATCTGCGGCAGATCCGTACCATCGGCGAGGCTGCCGTGATGCCGCTGGAGATTTTTGTGCATGGAGCTATATGCGTGTCGTACTCGGGACAATGCCTGACCAGTGAAATGTGGGGTGGACGCTCCGCCAACCGTGGGGAATGCGCCCAGGCCTGCCGGCTCCCCTATGATCTGGAGGTAGACGGGGACGTGAAGCCTATGGGAGATGTGGCCTATCTGCTGTCCCCCAAGGACCTGGCTGCTTTGGATCTGGTGCCCGAGCTTATTGAAGCGGGCGTATCCTCATTCAAAATAGAAGGACGGATGAAAAGCCCTGAGTATGTGGCCAACGTCACCTCCAAATATAGAGCAGCTATCGACCGGCATTTGGAGGGGAAGCCTGCCCGTCCCAGCGTTGAAGAAATAAGAGAGCTGGAGCAAAGCTTTTCCCGCGGATTCACCCACGGCTTCCTGAAGGGTACCAATCACCGGAAGCTGTTGGACGGCACTTTTCCCAAAAGCCGCGGTGTATACCTTGGCAGAGTGAAGGAAGTGCTGAAGGATGCGGTGCTGTGCGAACTGGTAGGGCCTGTAAAGCGGGGAGACGGGATTGTATTTGATGCCGGAGATCCTACCAAGGAGGAAGAAGGCGGACGGGTATATGACCTTTGGCTCGGCGAGCAAAAGGTGGAAGGGGAATTTCCTGAGGGAACGGTACGGATTATTATGGGGCGGAATGACGTGGATGTCACGAAGATCAACCCTGGCAACCGGATTTGGAAAACCAGCGATCTCAAGCTGGACAAGCGGCTGCGTCAAACCTTCGAAACAGAAAAGCCCTATCGCGTGTTCCCTCTTGCTGTACGGGTAGCGGGTTCCCTGGGAGAACCGCTCCGCACCTGGTGGACGGATATGGAAACAGGGGATTGTATCTATAAAGAGTCCGAGCTGATGCTGGAGCAGGCCATGAAGCGTCCCATGGACCAGGCTTTTCTGGAGGAGCAGCTGGGACGGACAGGCGGAACTCTGTTTGAACTGGAAAAGATGGAGGTCCATCTGAAGGGCGAGCTGATTCTGCCTATGCGGGAGCTGAACCGGCTGCGCCGGGAAGCGGTGGAGGAGCTGGAGGACAAACGCCGGAAAGCACCGGAATACTCCATGCGCCAAATCCGGGTTTATGAGGATTCGCATCAGGTGAAGCCGGAGAACGTTGCCGTCGTGAAGCCTGAACTGACGGTGCTGTGCAGAAGTATGGAGCAGGTCCGGGCAGCGTTGGAGTGCGGAATCGGACGGATATACGCCGACTTTGAATTTATCAAGCAATTTCCCGAAGCGGTACAGGCAGTCCGGGCGGCCGGACCCGGCCATGAGATTGGCTTGGCCGCTCCCCGGATTCATATGCCGGGAGAGGGCGGGTACTTCCGCAATATTCTGCGGCTGCAGCCGGATGCCGTGCTGGTCAGAAATACCGGAGCCCTGCAGGCTTTTCTAGAAAGTGGAAAGGAGTCTCCCCTGGAGCGTATGCCTGAGCTGGTTGGGGACTACTCCCTGAATATTGCCAACCACAAGGCGGCGGCTCTTTTTCTGGAGGCGGGCTGCTCATGGATTGTGCCCTCCTATGATTTGAACATCCAGCAGATGACGGACCTGATGGAGCGGTCGGACACCTCCAGGATGGAGGTAGTCATCCAGCAGCATATGCCTATGTTCCATACGGAGCATTGTGTGTACTGCACCTTCCTGAGCGAAGGCACGGATTACACCAATTGCGGACGGCCCTGCGAGGAGCACCGGGTTTCCCTGAAGGACCGGGTTGGCTTCTCCCATCCTGTCCGGGTGGATGACGGCTGCCGCAATACGGTATACAATGCCATCGAGCAATCCGGGGCTGAATATCTGCAGCATTTTATCGAACTGGGCGTATCCCGGTTCCGTATCGAATTTCTGGAGGAGTCGGCAGAAAAGGTACAGGAAGTGATTAAGCTGTACCGGGACGCCATGGCAGGACGGATTACCGGGACACAGGTGTGGAAAACGCTGAAGGCCACCAACCAGCTGGGGGTCACCCGGGGGCAATTGACACGCTAAGGAAAAACAAGGACTGTTTCCATGCCATTGTGATGGCGGAGGAGCAGTCTTTTTTTTGGATTGCAGGTAAAAGTTGCCCAACCTATAATTTGCCTCCCCAAAAGTAAACGGAGCGGGATTGTTTGTAAGCCCTTTCAAATCTAGTATCGAGCTTGAATACATGCTCCGCTTACCACGCGGACAAAGGGAGGCAAATGATGAAAAAAAGACTGTCAATGCTGGTTTTGGCTGCGGTTCTGCTAGTGACGGCCTTTATGCCCCAGTTGGCTGCTCCGCCCCAAGCGCAGGCGGCGCCGGCCGCAGGCGGGGAGGAGAAGCTCCACTACTACATCACGCCCAACAACTTTACCTCCTTCGGCTCCTGGACACTGGGCGGAAGCCATGTGACGGGACGCTCCTTCGTCAGCCCGGAGGAAGAGGAAAATCCCGAGGGGGAGCCTGCCACCTTTATGGTGAATGTCCAGTCCGCAGGCCAGTACAAGCTCTGGGTCCGGGACCGGGATTATGCCAATAACCAGCCCGGCACACGGACCTTCCATGCGGCGGTGGACGGGGTGCGGCTGGACAAGAAGTTCGGCGCCCACGGCAAGGAGGGCTTCCGCTGGACGGAGGCGGGAACCTTCACTCTGGACAAGGGGCTGCATGAGCTGGCCCTGATTGACACCTCGGCGTTTTATGCCCGGTGCGAGGGCTTTTTTCTGACCAAGGACCTGGATTTGGTTCCCCCGGAAAACAAGGAGGAGCTGCTGGCTATCGCCCAGCCGGAGAATCCCTTCGGCTTCCTGCCGTCGGCTGAGTTTCCCGCATGGGCCACAGAGGATGTGGCGACGGTGGAAACCGCATCCATGGAGAACGAGCGGGTGAAGGTGGTCTTTTATAAGGGTCAGGGCCAGGAAGGGCCCTTGGTGCAGAACGAAATTTATATAAAAGAAGGGACTGCCTGGACCCGGGTAAAGGCGAAGACCGAACAGCTGGGTTTTCTGCTCATGGCAGCGGCAAGCAGCCAGTTCGTGGGGCAGGATGAGCAGTTTGCCCAATTCCAGCAGGAGGTGGCTGTGGAGGGCGGCACCGCCACCACGGTGGTCAATGATTTTTTTCGGACCGGGTATCCGGTGTGGTTCATTCCTACTGGCTTCCATCAGGTGAGCCCCAACCGGATTGATCTCCAGTTCGCCAATGAAGAGGCGGAGCTTGCGGTGCGGTTCGAGTTTGACAGTCTGAGCTATGAGCCCAAGGTGACGCTGGAGGCGGAATTTCCGCAGCAGGGCGCCTATTCCTTCCTGCTGTTCAACGGCGATGAAACGCCCTACGCGGATTATGAGACGGTTACGGCGCCATTGCTGTATGTGAAAAAAACAGTGCCCGCCATGTCCACGGTTATTCCGGAGGCCTACCTGTTCACCCCCATGGCAACGCTGCATTATGCCGCAGGCAACAGCCGGTTTGGCGGCAGGGAAGTGACCTCGGGGATTGTCATGGACCCCACCTCCGTTCCCCAGGATTACGCCTATCCGGAAACCTCCTCCTTCGGCCTGGTTCTGCGGGGACCCGAGGGGGATGTGCGGCCGCAGTTTACTGCGCCCATGTTCGGTACGGAGCACAGCCGGTTTGATGCGGGGGACACGTATACCGTTTCCTACCGGATCGTCAATGAAATCGGCTCCTGGTACAGCACCTTCAAGCATGTGGCGGAGGAGCTGTACAATGTCCGGGATATCCGCACCAATTACTTCCATTCCCTCAATGAGGCTATCTACAACGCCACAGACCTGATGCTGGATGATGATTACGGCGGCTGGGACCCGGCGAATATGGCCCATTACAATATGGAGGAGAAGGATCTGACCACCCATTCCAACAGCATGGCGGCGCTTCAGCGCTATTTGCTGACGGGGGATGAGGAGATTCTGGACCTCCGGGCGGTGCCCACATTGGCCTATATGCTGGGCAGGCAGAGGCAGCATTTCCGGACTACCGGCGAGGGGCAGAGCAAATATGCAGGCAATCTGCCCAATCCCGTCGGCGGTCCCGTAAGCAGCTATTCCTCCCATGTCTACGGGGGACTGTACGAAATGACCCAGGGGCGGATGCCATATCTCCTGGACCATGCTCTGGAGGCGCCCTCCACCCAGGCCAATCTTGCGGGTGTGGCCGACCAGGCCTTTATGTACAAATTTACCGGCGACGAGGAGCATCTGGCCAATCTCCGGGCCCAGGCGGACCAATATTTGGCCACCCATCCCAATACCAAACGGGAGACCCGGTTTACCAGCAGCTTTATGTACGGGGATTATATTCCGGTGGTGGCTACTCTGCTGAATGCCTATGAGGCGACGGGGGAGGCCCGGTATCTGGAGGGAGCCCGGGAGAACGCGGAGCTTCTGCTGACCGGGGTCTGGATGACGGGCTACCATGACGACTACGCCGTAACGGATTATACGGTTACCGAGGAAAAATCGGGGACGAGGCCCCTGTTTGCCAACCGCTTCGACTTCTGGTGGCATGGAGACAAGCAGTGGCGGCTGGGCAACACGGATGGCGGAGCGAAGTCCTCCCAGGAGCTGGGTGTGCCGCTGGTGACAGAAACAGCCCCCGGCTGGCTGGGCAGCCGGGCGGGTATGGGCACGGAGCATGCGGTCACGCCGGGTCACGGCAATGTGATTACCATGAACAACTGGGCGGGCATGCTGTCGAAGCTGTCAGTCTACACCGGCGACCCCTTCTTCTATACCATGGCGCGCCATGCCATGATCGGGCGTTTCGGCAATTACCCGGGCTATTACCAGGACCGGATCATCTTTCATCAGATGAAGGAGGCGTATCCCTACGAGGGGCCGGACCTGACCTCCATCTATTGGCATCATATTCCCGTTTTCATCAGCATGCTGGAGGATTTCCTGATTAACAGCGCCTGGGTCAAATCGGAGGGGCATATTGAATTTCCTTCCCTGTTCCAATCCGGCTACGCTTATTTCGCCTCCAACCAATTCGGCTACGCACCCGGTCGTTTTTACGGCGAGGAGGATATGTGGCTGTGGCTGGACCGGGGTATAATCCAGCCCGACACTGTGGAAATTGACTACATCGCCGCCCGCAAGGACGGGGTGCTGGGGCTGGCTCTGATGAACGAAGGCAACGGCGAGATCGCCTCCACCATTAAGCTGGGGGAAAAAACAGGGGCTGCCGGACAGTATGCCGGTACGGCCACGGTATATGAGGCGGACGGAAGCACAAGCACCATCCAGGTGGCCAACGGCCAGTTCGATATTGTCATCCCGGCCAAGGGCATCCGTTCGGTGGTGCTGCACGGCATTTCCGGTGTGCACACTCCGGCGTTTGCCAATGCGGATTTCCAATTGTCCAATTACACCGAGGACACCCGGGTGGAGCATACCCGCGGGGAGGGCCACGTGATTCAGGTGGAGCCGGACAGCTATTACGCGTATATCTATACGGAGGACATGAATAATACGGCCAGCAAGCTGTCCATCAGCTACTCCATCGGGGAGGAAAGCTTTACCGCGGAAAAAACAGGCTATCCCTATGAGTTCCTCATTAAGGTGGAGGATGCCTCCAAGCCCTTCCGCTACCAGCTTACCGCCACCAAGCCGGACGGACAGACGGAGCAGCTGGGCGGCGGAGAGCTGAAGCCGTATGACTTCAGCAAGCCGGGCATTGATACCGGGACGGAAGCGGAGGGGCGTACGGTTGATTTTTATGCCGGGGGGACTTACAGCGGCACGGGAGAGGGACGGCTTCAGGTGAGTGTGCCGGCCGAGGATTTCTTTCCGCTGCTCCCCACTGCCGACGGTCTCAAGGACAGGAGGGTGACCGGCACCCTGACCAATCCGGCCGACGGTACGGTGAAAACGCTGGACAGCGTGATTACCTCCAGCCAGCCGGAAAGCGGCGGCACGGTGCTGCTCTCCATCAAGCCTACCGGGCAGGTGCCCCTGGCCGATTACAGCGGCTGGACAATTTCCCTGCGGGTAGCGGTGCCGGAGCGTCTGGCGGTGCAGTATAAGCAGGTTGCCGTTCCGGTAAGCTTTACCGGCATGCATGCGGGAAATAACGAAATCCGGCTGGTGGTGCCGCTGTCGGCGTTTCCCTTTGATCTGGCGGAGCATCCGCTGAACGGGCTGCGCATTGCCGGCACTCTTACCCATAAGACGAACCAGTCGGTGCTGCAATTGGACTCGGTGATCCGGCGCCATGAGCCCCGGAGCGGCGGAACCACGGCTGTGCTGGTGGTGGAGCCCACGGCAGCGGTTCCCCTGGCGGATTATAAGGATTACGACTTCAATATTGCTGCAGATGTGCCCAAAGGCTGGGAAGCGGCGCCTTTCACCGTTCCTTTCGATCCCAATGTGACTACCATTGGCACTGTGGCCAATCCCAAAACGCTGAAGCTGGTGGCGCAGCTGGCGAAGGTTCCCTTCACATTTACGGAGGATTCCCTGAACGGCTACCGGATTACCGGGGAAATCAGGAATAAAAATGACGGAACTATTCTGAAGCTGGACAGCTTCATTCTGGACAGCGGATTTCGCGCCAGCAACCCCAGTCAGATTGAGCTGGTGGTGCCGGCCGGCTCCCGGGTGCCCTGGTCCGCCTACAGCAGCAGCGTCTATTCCTTCCAGATGACGGTTTATCCGCAGGTTCCGGGGGTATGGAACCAGGGGGCCTTGCAGGAGGGGGAGTTTTTGTACCGGCTCAATCCGGCGGGAGACTCTGTGACGGTTACCGGCTACACGGGAAGGGGGACAGCGGCCGTGCCGGCGGCACTTGCCGGTTTGCCCGTTACCGGCATCGGCCCCTCGGCCTTCCAGAACAAAGGATTAACCGCAGTGTCCCTTCCCCCGTCGATTGAGATCATCGGGTGCTCCGCCTTCCGCGACAATGCCTTGACGCATGTGGTGGTTCCTGCCCAGGCAGGCTCCATCGGGGACGCGGCCTTCCGTCTGAACGCCCTTTCGGAATTTGCCGTGGGCGGAGCGGACGCTGTTTTTGGAAAGGAGGTGCTGGCCTCCAATCCTGCCGGACTAACCGTATATGGATATGAAGGCTCCACGGCTCAGGCTTATGCCGCCGCCAACGGCCACAGCTTTGCGCCGATTGGCACTCCGGCGCTGAGCTTCCAGCCCGACGGGAGTGACAGCTGGTCCCGGACAGCGGCTGTGGAGGTAGCCGCCTCCCCTGCGGGGGCGGCCGGACTCCTGGCCGTCTGGAGCGAAAGCGGGGAGACCCCCGGCAGCGATGCAGCCTGGGTGGCTGTGCAGCCGGACGGAGTGGTAGCAAGCACACCCGGCGCCAGCGGCTCCTGGTATCTGCATCTCCGGGCGGAGGATGCGGCGGGCCAGCCGGTGTACGGGCACTCCCGGCCGTTCCTGCTGGACAATGAGGCCCCGGCGCTGGAGGTGTCCATGCAGACGGAGGACGGCGTCTTGTACACGCCGGGGACCTGGACGTCCCGTGGAGTGACGGTGAGCGTGTACGGCGCGGATCGCCACAGCGGGCTGGCTGCGTTTTGGGTATCCCGGGACGGCGGTGCCCAGTGGACGGATGTAACCGCCGGCCCGCAGCTGGTGCTGGAGGAGGAGGGCATTCATTCCCTCCGCTTCAAGGCGGCGGATCTGGCGGGAAATGAAGGCTTTGCCGAGCATGCGGTGAAAATCAGCAAAAGCGGCCTGCAGCTTTCGTTGACCCTGCAGGGAGCCGACGGCGGGGCATATGCGTCAGGAAGCTGGTCCCGCCAGACGGTGACGGCCGAGGTGTATGCGGCCAACATCCAGGGCCCGGCGGTGACGCTGCTGGACTATTCCCCCGACGGAGAGTCCGCCTGGCAGCCGTATGGAGCGCCACTGGTGTACAGTCAGGACGGGGAATACGGCTTATGGCTCCGTGTGGAGGATGAGCTGGACCACAGGCTGACGGAGCATGCGGTGATCCGCATCGACGGACAGCCCCGGCTGTGACCCTGACGCCGCAGGGCAATCATTCGGCTGATCCGGAGGACACGGTAACCGTGGCGGTGTATGACGGGGGATCGGGGACGGACCCCGGCTCGCTCTGGTATGTGTGGGCGCCGGGAACGGCGGCGCCCGGGTCTGACGCCGGCTGGCGCAGCTTCGCCGCCGGCTGGGAGGCGCTCCCCCTGCCGCAGGCCGGGGGGGACTGGTATTTGCATGTGAAGGCCGGGGACCTGGCCGGAAATGTGGCGGAACAGGTGTCCTCCCTGTTCCGGGCGGTTCCTCCGCCGGGCAGCGGCGGTGAAGGCGGAAAGGGCGGAGAGGGTAGCGAGGGCGGCAGCGGCGAAGAGGGTGGCAATAGCGGCGAAGGCGGCGCCCCCGGCCAAGAGGAGCCCTCCGGGCAAGCGCCCGGCGGCAGCCAGCCCACCCCCGGTGAAACCGGCCCGGCTCCGGGCGGCAGCACGCCGGAGGCTCCGGCGGCGGCCTTCACGGACCTGGCCGGCCACTGGGCCGAGGAGCTGGTCCGGGAGATGGCCGGACTCGGGATCATAGCAGGTTATCCCGACGGCAGCCTCCAGCCGGACCGCAGCATTACCCGGGCGGAGTTCATCGCTGTGGTGGTCCGGGCCTGGAAGGCTGGAGACTCCAATGCCGAGCCGGCCTTCGCCGATGCCCGGGGCCACTGGGCGGAGCCGGCCATTGCCGCAGCCTATGAATTGGGCTGGACAGGCGGGCTCGACGCCGGCCGCTTCGGGCCCGATGAGCCCATTACCCGGGAGCAGATGCTGGTGATTCTCATGCGCGCGCTGAAGGCATCCGCAGGCGCCGGGTCCACGGCTGCCTTTGCCGATGCAGGCAGCATCTCCGGTTGGGCGGACGCTGCCATAGCAGCGGCAGTGGAGCTGGGCATTGCCGAGGGTTATCCCGACGGCACCATCCGTCCCTCTGTGCCCGCCACCCGGGCGGAGGCGCTGGCTGTACTGGCCAGGGCGCTGAAGCGGCTGGCGCAATAACGGTTGATATACCGGACAGCGGCTCTCTGCGGTGCAGAAGGGCTGCTGTCCGGTTTTATTTTGGCGGAGACATAAAATGATAACGAACCGCAAATGCACGTTATTTGCCAATGTCAGCGGTTTTTAGCAAAATAGCAATCAACAAATGCTTGCTAAACGCCGCCGACCTTCTAAATTTGAGGAAAATTCTGCAAATAGCGATCATTTCAAGATCGCTATAGGCTCAAATGGCATGCAGCTAGCGGAATAGCATACATTTATTGACGCTTACACCACAAAACAACTCCCCACAGGTTGCCTTTGTACCCCTAAATGTAAAAACAGTTGGCTTGCGGGGAAAAGTAGGACACTATTATAATAGAAAAGACAAAATGATAACGCTTACAAAATTTCCCTGGCTGCTTTGGCGTACAATTGGCACATCCAAGGGGGGGGCAGCTGCATGTACAAGCTGATTATCGTCGATGACGAGGAGGAAATACGGGACGGGCTCAGCGATCTCATCGATTGGGCCGGTCTGGGCTTTACCGTAGTGAAGAAGCTCCAGGACGGCGGGGAAGCCATCCGTTACCTGGAGGAGCATGAGGCGGATGCCGTGCTCACCGACATCAAGATGACCTTTGCCAGCGGCATCGACCTGGCCCGGCATATCCATACCCGCAAGCTGCCTCTGAAGGTGGTTATTCTCAGCGGGTTCCAGGAGTTTGCCCTGGCCCGGGAGGCCATCCGGTACAATGTTGTCCACTACCTGACCAAACCCACCGACTTGGACGAGGTAGCCGCCGTATTCCGCAGCATCAAAACCGAGCTGGACGAGGAGAAGCGCGAGCGGGAGGAGGCGCAGCTGCAAAGCCAGCATATCAAGATGCTGAAGCCGCTCCTGATGGAGCAGTTTTTCTTCAACCTGCTGAGCGGAGGCGCCTTCAGCCAAAGCCCGGGGGAGCTGAAGGACAGGCTGGCCCATATGGGCCTCCCGGCAGATCCGGCGGAAGGCCGCTGCTGTCTGCTGTCCGTAGCCTGGACCGGCGCAGCCTCCAGGGAGCAGGACGGGCGCCGGTCGGAGGAGCGCCGGGCCATCAGCGTGGCCATTGCCAAGGAGCAAGAGCAGATCCACTATACCTGCGTCCATCTGGAAAGCGGGCGCTTTCTCATCATCGGCCATGCCCTTGCCCCGCTGCCCGCCCTGGAATTCCAGAAGCGGGTGGAGCGGCATTTTTTGCACAATCAAGGGGCGCTCTTATCCCTATTGGGGGTGTCCATCCGGCTGGAGCAGCTGCAAGTGTACGCCAGTCTGCTGGAAATGCTGGAGGAATACCGCCGGCCCGCCGCAGAGACGGAAGACGAGCCCCAACGGGAGGAGCCTGCCGTCGCCGACAAGGAGCGGGAGCGGATCATCATCCGGCAGGCCAAGCAGTACATTGCCGAGCATTTCGAGATGGAGCTGACTCTGGCGGATGTGTCGCGGCATGTGGGCCTGAACCCGGTTTACTTCAGCCGGCTGTTCAAGCAGGAAACCGGCAAAACCTATTCCGACTATTGCACGGATATCCGCATGAACAAGGCCATGGACTATCTGAAGGACCCCAAGTACAAGGTATATGAGGTCGGCTTTCTGGTGGGGTACAAAAACACCAAATATTTCCACAAGCTGTTCAAGCGCCAGACCGGCCTGACTCCCTCGGAATACCGGGACCGGCTATGAACATGAACGGACCGAAGCTGTGGAGCTACATCCGCCATTACCGGTTCAACAGCATTCTGCTGCGCAATTTTATCCTGATCATGACGCTGATTATTGTGCCGCTGGTGGGTATCAGCGCGTTTGTGTACGCTCATAACGATGCCAACATGCGGGCGGAAATCCAGCGCTCCACCACCGGCGAGCTGACCCGCATCCGGGATTCCGTGGACATGGTGCTGTCCGATGCGGAGCGGCTGTCCATTCGGGTCAAGTCCGACCCCGATGTGGGGGTGTTTCTGACCCAGAGGCTGTCCTCCCCGCTTAACTTTAGCGATGCCCAGCGGATTCTGCGGATTCAGCAGGTGCTGCAGACGGTTATGCTGACCAGCTCCTACATTGATTCCATCTTTATCTATTCCCATCTCAACGACTTTCTGCTGACCTCCGGCGTCTCTCAATCCGAGGAATATTACGCCAGGTGGCCGGAGATTGCCGCACAGAAGCAGGCCAAAACCCATGAATGGCTGGCAGCCGCAGACCACAACGGAAATCCGCTCCTTAGCTTTGTCAACCGGATGAATGTAGGCTCCTTTACCGCCGGCCAGGACAGCACGGGCACCGTCTCCATCAATATGAATGTGGCCAGCCTGAACGAGCTGCTCACCAGCACCGCCCAGCAGAGCCTCTTTCTCCTGAACGGCCGCGGAGAGGTGGTCTACAGCCAGAATTCCGGTCTGCTGAACCGGAATCTGGAGGAGGCCGACCCGGAGCTGGCCGGGCTGGTGAATGAAGGGCCGGACTCGCAGATTACCAAGCTTCATGGACGCAATCTGGTGGTATCCCGGCTCTCCTCCCAGTCCGTCCGGGACTGGAGCTATGTGTCTATGGTGTCCCTGGAGCTGTACCAGCCGGAGCGCGCCCGCATTCTGGAGCTGATGGTGGTGCTGCTCACCGTGAGTGCCTTTACCTCCATCATCCTGGCTTTTATCATTGCCATCCGCAGCTACCGGCCCATCCGGCAGATCCTTTCGCTCATCGAAAGCAAGGAGAATCCCTTCTACATGCCAGGCAGAACCTCCCGGGAAACCTGGAACGAAACCGGCTATATCCTGACCAATTTGTCCGCTTCCTTCCACCAGAGCCACAATATCGAGAACCAGCTTCAGGAAAAATA
Source organism: Paenibacillaceae bacterium (assembly GCA_029256065.1). Lineage (GTDB taxonomy): Bacteria > Bacillota > Bacilli > Paenibacillales > NBRC-103111 > Paenibacillus_AR. The sequence continues at coordinate 21,049 of JAQSYT010000011.1, read as the reverse complement.
CGAGCTTCTGCGCAAGGCCCAGGCTATTGCCCTGCAGGCTCAGATCAATCCCCATTTCCTGTACAATACCCTGGAGTCCATCAACTGGAAGGTTATGCGGCTGACCAACGGAAAGAATGAGGCCTCCCAAATGATTCTGTCCCTGTCCACGCTCCTGCGGCTTACCCTGGAGACCAAGGAGGATCTGATCCCCCTGCGCCGGGAGCTGGAGCATGTGACGCTCTATGCGGAAATGCAGAAGCTGCGGTACAAGGACCGCTTCCATCTGGAATGCCATGTGGAGGAAAAGCTCATGGACTGCAAAATCGTCAAGCTGGTGCTGCAGCCTCTGGTGGAGAATGCCATCTATTATGGCATCAAGCAGAGTCCCCATAAGGGCACCATTACCATCCGTGCGTTTGCCAGACGGGAGATTATGGTTATCCGCGTCCGCGACAACGGGGTCGGCATTCCGCCGCTGACCCTTCAGTATCTGAATGAAAGCCTGCGCGGCAATATTCTGCAGGAGAACGAGCATATCGGCCTGCGCAATGTGAACCAGCGCATCCGGCTGGCATTCGGCGAGCAGTACGGCCTGTCCGTACGCAGCAGGACGGGGGCCGGCACCATCGTGGAAATAACGCTGCCCATGCTGGCGGAGGAACGGGGGGATCAAGCCTGATCCTCCTTTTTTGCACTTCTGGAAATGAAAGGTTATACAATCCGGAGATAAATCCGTCTCCTTAAATGTAAAGGCAGCGGGATTGTTTGAAAGCCTATTCAAACCTATGCTTAAAGCAAGCAATCGCGAAGCTTATACACGACGAAAGGAGGCGGCATCATGTCACATCACGAGGCGGTTGCGGTACCGGCGGCGGTAAAGCAGGGCCGGACGGCGGCGGGAATGAAGCACATGGCCAGGTACAAGTGGCTGTATATCTTTTTGATACCGGGCTGTCTGTACTTGCTGGTATTCAAATATGTGCCCATGTTCGGCATTGTCATTGCCTTTAAGGACTTCAGCCTGGTCAGGGGAATTTGGGCCAGCCCATGGATCGGCTTTGAAAATTTTCAGTACCTGTTTCAATCCGCAGATTTTTATAAGGTGCTGCGCAATTCCCTGATTTTAAGCTCGTACCACATTGTCTTCGGCTTCCCCGCTCCCATTATCCTGGCGCTTATGCTCAATGAGGTGCGCAATGTGGCGTTTAAGCGGGTCAGCCAAACCATGCTGTACCTGCCCCATTTTATCTCCTGGGTGGTCCTCTCGGGGATGATTATCAACTTCCTGTCCCCGTCCACGGGTCCGGTGAACCATGTGATTACCGGGCTTGGCTTTGAGCCCATATCCTTCCTGCTCAAGCCGGAATATTTCCGGACCATTCTGGTCTCCGCCGAAATCTGGAAGGGCGCAGGCTGGGGCACCATCATCTACCTGGCCGCCATGACGGGCATTGATCCTTCCCTGTACGAATCGGCCAAGCTGGACGGGGCCTCCCGGCTCCAGCAGATGCGCTACATCACTCTCCCCAGCATCGCCTCCACCATAACCGTGCTGCTGGTGCTGCAGATGGGGCATGTCCTGGACAACGGCTTCGAGCAGGTATTCCTTCTGTACAATCCGGCAACCTATGATGTAGCCGATGTATTCGAGACCTTCACATACCGCATCGGATTAATCGACGGGCGGATGTCCTTCGCAGCGGCGGTGGGGCTGTTCAAGGCGGCAGTCGGGTTTGTAATGGTGGTCGCAGCCAACCGGATCGCCCGCTTCTTCGGAAATCAATTATGGTAGGTGACGGCATATGACCCGCAAAAAAACCGAGCTTATGGACATTGTGAACTATATTCTTCTCACGCTTATCTGTTTGATCATGGTGTATCCCTTTCTGAATGTGGCGTCTGTCTCCTTCAGCTCCTACAACGCCTATGTCAACCATCCCATGATGGTATGGCCCCACCAGTTCACCATAGGCGCCTACAAGGAAATCATGAAGTCCGCCGTACTGTGGCGAAGCTATCTCAATACCTTGATCATCACGACAAGCGGCGTGGGCATCGGCATCTTTCTTTATATCCTGACGGCGTATCCCCTCTCCAAAAAGGTGCTGAAGGGACGCAGGACGCTGATGCTCCTCATTATCTTCACCATGCTGTTCAACGGCGGCCTGATTCCCAACTATTATCTGATGCGCTCCCTGGGACTTCTGAATACGCTGCCCGCCCTGGTGCTTCCCGCTCTGCTTACAGGCTTCAACCTGATTCTGATGAAAAATTTTTTCGAATCCCTGCCGGAGGAGTTGGAGGAGGCCGCGCGGATTGACGGGGCGTCTGACCCGTACATTCTGTTCCGGATTGTGGTTCCCCTGTCCAAGCCGATTATCGCCACCCTGTGTCTGTTTGCTGCAGTGGGCTACTGGAATAACTTCTTCAACGGCATTGTCTATATCCGCAGCAATACCAAGTGGCCGCTGATGCTTTACCTGCGGGAGGTCATCGAGGGGGCCAGCGCCATGGCCCAAACGGCCAATGCCGCCGATCTGGGCGAGGAAATGATGACCAGCGAAACCATTAAATATGCTACCCTGATTCTGGTTATGGTACCGATTCTGTGCGTGTATCCGTTCCTGCAGAAGTATTTCGTCAAGGGCATTATGCTGGGCTCCGTCAAGGGATAATCCCCCTGCGGGGGAGCTCCGGCACACCATACACATATAACATGGAGGGGTTCACATGAAATGGAAACGTTCGGCAGCATTGGCGGGGTTATCGGCGGCGCTTGTGGCTGTTACCGCTTGCGGCAGCGACAGCACCAACCAAACGGAGGCGCCGGGCAGCGCCCAGCCGCAGGCATCAACCGCCGCGCCCAAGAATGAAGCGCCCGTGGCAATCAAGCTGATGGCCAATTATGCCACAGCCGAGCAGTCGGAGAGCGACAAGAGATTCCTGGCCGAGCTGGAGGCCAAGCATAATGTGAAGCTGAGCTTCGAGGTGCCGCCGTCTACCGGCTACAAGGAGCGGCTGCAATTGATGCTGGCATCGGGACAATATCCCGACGCGGTGTTATTCCTGGACTCCGCCGACCAGAGCTTCCAGAACGCTGTCAAGGACGGCATCATCGTACCGGTGAATAACTATGTCAAGAACGCCGAGGCGCTGCAGAAGTATACCTACCCCGCCTCCTGGGACCAGCTGAGGATCAATCAGGACGACAAAATTTTCGGAATCCCCCGGACCTCCGTGGTGCGCAACGATGCCTTCTTCGTGCGCAAGGATTGGCTGGACAACATCGGCTTCGCTGTGCCCCAGGATAATGAAATCACCATTGAGCAGTTTGAGGAAATCTTGACCAAGTTCACCACCGGCGATCCGGATAAAAACGGGAAGAAGGATACCTACGGCTATGGCGGCGCCTATAACACCCAGAAGGTGCTGGAGCCGATCATTCCCGGGTCCTTCGGCCTCACCGGCTGGCAGAAGGCCTCCGGCGGCGCCTATGAGTTCATGAATCCCATGTACGATAAAACCAGCACGGCCTACAAGGACGCACTGGAGTTCTCCGCCAGAATGTACAAAAGCGGCTTCTTCGATCCCGATTCCGCCACCAACGACGCATCCAAGCAGCGTGAGCGCTTCATCAAGGGCCTGACCGGCGTGTTCCCCTACTTCTCCGGTTATTACACCGGGGTGAGGAAGGATATCCAAAAGAACTTCCCGAATGCCGATGTTACCTATCTGTTCGTCAAGAACAAGCAGGGCAAGGTGGAGGGAGGCTCACTGGGCGCTTCGTCCACCGGGCTGTGGGGCTTCTGGGCGATTACCTCCAGTGCCAAAAATCCGCAGAAGATTGCCGATGTGCTGAACAGCTGGCTGTCCGACGACATGTGGGATAAGACCAACTACGGGTACGAGGGCATGGATTATGTGGTGAAGGACGGGGAAAAGGTAGCCACGGACCCGCCTGCCACCCCCTCGTATGTGCGCCGGCAAAGCATGAGAAGAGCGTATGACACCAGCTTTTTCATTAATATCGGAACGCCGGAGGCGGATAAGAAGCTGATGATTCCGTGGCTGGAGAAATCCATCCAGACGGTGGTTCCGGCTCTGGATAATGCCCTGGTTCCGGACGCTGCCAAAAAGCCCAACTATATGGACTATGACAAGGTATGGCAGCAAACGGTCATGAAGATCATCATGGGCGAGGAGCCGGTGTCCAAATTTGACAGCCTGCTGGACGGCTGGTACAAAAACGGCGGCGAGGACTACGTGAAGCAAATGAACGCCTACATCAAAAAGATGCAAAGCGCAAAATGATGCCAGGAGGAGGGCGCGGTTCGGCGCTCTCCTCATTATTTTGTTTGCCAAACCGAAAGGGGGGATTCCCGATGGCACTTACATTGGAATGGAGCAAGCGGGTGGAGGTGTGGAAAGAGGAGCTGACCCGCCATTATTACACACCCCTGGGAAGCATCGGGCTGGAGGGGTTCACTACCTTTGAGCAGCTGTCTGCGGAAGAGGCGGAGCAGGGGAATTCCGGCCGTTTCCCGGCGGAACCCGGTGGGGCGCTAAATGGGAATACGGCTGGTTCCGGGGCCGGGTGGTGCTGCCGCCGGAAGCGGCGGGGCAGCGGATTGTGGCCCATCTGGAGCCGGGCGGCGAAAGCTACGGGATGCTGATGGAATGCTATGCCGGGCACGGCATCCGGGTGGCCCACGCCGGTCCCGTGCCGGAGGGACGGCAGACCATACCCGAGCCGGAGACAGGGTGCAGCACCTACGGCATCTGCTTCTTATCCGCTGCGGTGACCAACTAGCGGAAGCCGCCCTTCGCTAAACGAGTCCTCCATGCTGACCGTCCTTGGCCAATCCAGGCCATAAGAATCGCCGTCCGGTTTTTCCGGACGGTTATTTTCGTTGGCGGCACCTGGGAATGATTTTTCACAAATTAGACACATATTTTTAAGCTTGCTTTCAGATTTTTTTAAGCTGAGTTTAGAGTTCCCTCCGTATATTAAATTTGCCTGTATTAAGCCGTGCTGCAACACGGCCTACCATAACGCGGTCCAGGTTCAAAGGCCGCATATGTGAAGGAAGCTGCTTCCTGTTTCATCCTCTGTCGGCACGGCATCCCGGCGATGCTGTGCCAAACCATTCGAATATTTGGGGGGTTACCAAGTGTTAGAAGTGCGCGAGGTCAGCAAAATGTACGAGAACCAGCGCGGCGTCCGCCATATGGACTTCTCCATGAGCCGCGGGGAGATTGTCGGGTTTCTCGGTCCCAACGGGGCGGGAAAAACCACCACCATGCGGATGATCACCGGGTATCTGAATCCGACCAAGGGGCAAATCCTGGTGGACGGGCTGTCCATGTCGGAGCATCCCAAAAAGGCGCGGCGTAAAATTGGCTACCTGCCGGAGACGCCGCCACTGTACCCGGAAATGTCAGTAGGCGCTTACCTGAAGTTTGTCGCCGATCTGCGGGACATTCCCATCCGGGAGCAGCGGACCCGCATCGGCGAAGTGGTGGAGAAGCTGGGGTTGGAGGGAAGAGAGAAGCAGATTATCAAGGGGCTGTCCAAGGGCTACCGGCAGCGGCTTGGCCTGGCCCAGGCGATTCTGCATCAGCCGGATCTGCTGATTCTGGATGAGCCGACCTCCGGCCTTGACCCCAAGCAGATTATTGAAATCCGCCAGCTGATCAAGGAGTTGGGGGAGAAACATACCGTACTGCTCAGCACCCATATTCTGCCGGAGGTAAACACCCTGTGCAACCGTGTCCTGATCATCAATCAGGGCCAAATCGTCATGGACGGCAACCCTGAAGAGCTGGGCGGCCAAATGGAGAACAAGTTCCAGGTTTCGCTGGAGATTAAAGGCGAGCGGGAGCATATCCTGCGGGAGCTGGCGCTGCTGCCCCAGGTGGAAACGGTCAAGCTGCGGGGGCAGGCTGCCTCGGAATCCGGTGAAGGTGGCGAAACCACCTCGCTTCTCGTTTCCGCCAAAGACCGTACGGATATCCGGGAGACGGTTTTCTTCCGGATGGCGGAGCTGGGGCTTCCCATTCTTGAGATGAAACGGGAGAATCTCAGCCTGGAGGACATCTTCCTGCAATTGACCAGCCAGGACCCTTCCGTTGTGGTCCGGGAGGACGGGGCTAACGCCCTACAGGTGGCGGAAGCGGCTGGACAGCATGCAGAACCGGCAGCTGATGCTGACGAAGCCGGGGCCGATACCGGGGAAGGGGGCGAAGGCTGTGCGTAGAACCTGGGCGATTTGCAAGAAGGAGCTTCAAATGTATTTCTATTCGCCGGTGGCGTATGTGGCGTTTGCCTTTTACTTTCTTCTGGCGGGCTTCTTTTTTGCCAATGATTTTCTCTCGTCGTTTACCGTGGATATACGGCCGCTGATGTCCAATATGATCCTGTTCTACCTGTTCGTGATTCCCCTCTTGACCATGCGGCTGGTGTCGGAGGAGCTGCGCCAGGGGACGGATGAGCTTCTGCTCACCTCGCCGGCCAGCTTGACCGAGATTGTGCTGGGCAAGTATCTGGCCGCACTGCTGGTGCACTTCCTGCTGGTGGGCTTCAGCCTCCTCTATCCGGCAATTATGGGCACCTACGGATCGCTGGACCAGCCGGTCCTGTGGCTGTCGTACCTGAGCCTGTTCCTGCTGGGAGCGGCCATGATGGCGGTTGGCCTGTTCTGCTCATCCCTGTCGTCGCATCAAATGATTGCGGGCATTGCGGCGTTTGCCATGCTGCTGCTGCTGTGGGTTATCGACTGGCTGGGCTACAGCCTGTTCTCCTCGGCCCGGGATATCTTCGAGCAATTCTCCATCGTCCAGCGGCTGACCAATCTGCAGAAGGGGATTTTCGATCTGCCGGATGTGCTGTTCTACGTGACGATGGTGGCCATGTTCCTGGTGCTGAGCATTCAGGTCCTGGAGCGCAAACGCTGGAGATAAATCACCAAAGCGGATGCTTACGAAGCCAGTTTTCGCTCCCGCGAAAACTTTTAGGAGGATACGACTGTGAAAAATTGGATCAAAGGCGCTAACGCCGCCGTTTTGTCGGTGGCGGTGGTGGGGATATTTATTCTGCTCACCATCTTCCTGCATTCCTTGAAGGGTGCCCAGTGGGATTTGACCGCCAACAAAAAATTTACCCTGTCCGACAAAACCATTACCACCCTGCAGAATCTGAATCAGGATGTGCATGCCATCGCCTTCACCGATTCGGGCCAAGGGGTGGTCAGCCGGCAGATCAAGGACCTGCTGGACGAATACCAGAAGCGCAGCGGCAAGTTCACCTGGGAGGAGGTAGACCCCAAGAAGAACCCGTCCCTTGCCCAAAAATATGAGATCGGCTCTTATGGCACCATTATTTTTGAAAGCGGCGGCCAAACCAAGAGCATAACCAGCTATGACCTGTTCGGCTATGGCTCGGACCAAACCACCTATACCTTCAGCGGCGAATCGAAATTCACCCAGGCACTGGTGGACCTGACCTCCGGGCAAAAGCACATCGCTTATGCCATCACCGGCCATAACGAGATCACCCTTTCGGACGCCTCCACTTTCCGGAGCGGACTGGAGAATGAAGGGATGGAAGTAAAGGAGTTGAATCTGTTTTCGGCAGGCGCCATACCGGAGGATGCGGAAACTCTGATTATCCTGGCTCCGCAAAAGGATGCCACTGAACAGGAAGCTGCGCTCATCACCGATTTTGTCAAAAACAAAGGCAAGCTCTACATGGCGGCGGGACTGGCCGGCGATATGGAGAAATGGACCAACTGGAGCAAGGTGCTGTCCGCAGTCGGTGTACAGAATGACAACGCTCTGGTGGTGGAGTCGTCCAAAACCTTGTCCTCCAGCCCCCTGACCATCGTTCCCCAATACGGGTATCACGACATTGTCAGTAAGCTGGAGGAGCAGCGGGCCATTGTCGCCTTCCCGGCGGCCATGTCGCTGTCCACGGTGAAGGATTTTGCGGATTACAAGCTCAGCGCCCTGCTGCGGACCAGCGATGCGGGCTACGGCAAAAAGGATCTGGCCCTGTTCACCTCGTCCACCGCTCCCCTGACCCAGGATTCCATCAAAAAAGCGGATGGCGACCTGACCGGTCCGCTGGATCTGGGATATGCGGTGACCACCCAGGACGATAAGCCAAAGGCCGTGGTCATCGGCAACGGCATGTTCCTGCGGGATGACTGGATCGCCGAGCAGAGCAACCGGGACTTCGCCTTGAACAGCGCCGGCTGGCTCAATGAGCAGAAGGATGTGGTAACCATCCGCCCCAGAGAAGAGACTGCGCCCGAACAGGTGTACATTTCCGTCTCTAAGCAAAACCTGATCTTCTGGGGAACCATCGCCGTCTTCCCGCTGGCTTTCCTGGCGGCGGGGGGAGCAGTCTGGTGGAGGAGGAGAAAGGGATGAAGAAATTTCTGCCTACGCTGATCCTCTTAATCGTTCTGATCGGCGGGTATGCCTATGCCAAGAGCGAAAACTTCTTTAAGGAAGAGGTCAAGACGGACCAGGAGCTCTTCGCCGCCAAAGGCACCGACGTGAAGGAATTGAAGCTGGGCACCGGAGAAGCCGCTGTGCAGCTGAAGCGAATCGAAGGCGGCTGGGAAATGACGTCGCCGGAGGCCTATCCGGTGGAAGCCTATGCCGCCGATGCTGTGGCAGAGGCGTTCGGCACCCTGACGGTAAAAGGGGTTGTGGACGAGGCTCCCGCCAATCTGGGGGAGTTCGGGCTGGATGACCCGCTGCAGGTGGAGGCCATACTTTCGAACGGCAGCAAAAAAACGCTGCTTATCGGCAATCCGCTGCCGGTATCCGGCACCACCTATATCAAAACCGGCGATGCCAATACGGTTTATGAGGTGAATGACACCGTGCTTTCCAACATCAGCAAAACCGCCGAGGATTTCCTGGACAAAAACGTGTTCAAGGTGGAGTATGACAAGGTGACGGCCATTCAGCTGGAATGGAAGGGGGAAAAGTGGACCCTGACCAAAGCCGATCCCGCAAAAAAGGCCTACGAGTCCGCCTGGAAGCTGGGCGACAAGGAGCTGAAGCCGGAGGAGGGCAGCGGGGTGCTGGACCAACTGATCTTCCTGTCCACAGACCGTCTGCCCAAAAAGCGGGAGGAGGTGGATTGGGCCTCCCCAGAGCTTAAGCTGACCATTGCCCAAGGGGAGGGCGCCGCTGCATTATATGAAGGGAAAATTGACAACCAGCTGGTCCGGGTGGCCAAAAGCGATGGTGCCTTCGCCTTTGCCCTCGGCGCTTCCGATATGGATACGTTAGCGGGAAGGCTGAAGGAACTGCAAACCGCAGAAGCCGCCTCAGCCAATCCGGCCCCGGCCAGTCCGTCTGTGGCGCCAGCCGGGCAATAAAAGAGCAGAACTGAGGGACCGCAAGTCCCCGTTCTCAATCAGCAGAAGATAAGTGAGTACAGCCGGGAAACGCCATGGAGCGGGTCTCGGCTTGTTCTGTTGCAAGCATGGGACAGGAGCTTGATGCGGCTTTACGTTGCAGCGGGCAAAGCTTGTCTGTCTGACAGCATGCAGCTCGGGTAAAAAGGCAGGCTATAATGCAAATATGCAGTTATTTTCCCGCTTAGCCCGCTTTATCTGGGTCTATCCTGCAAAAATACAGTTATTTTTGCGGCAGCCGGTCCAAACGAGTCACAATGTCCTTCAATAAATGCAGATTTGCAGGAACGGCTGGAACCGGCACAGCTCCGGAGAAAATAACTGCAGTTTTGCAGGAAGGGTAAAGGCAACGGGTGAGCGGGTATTAATTTCTTATACGAATATATGTTTCCTTCGCCGGAAAGGGATATAATGGGAGTAAGAATGGTAACCAGGGTGTGTCTGTAAACTCCGAAAGGAGCAGATTTTGCGGAATTTTCGTTCCAGGCAAGGCACTTACCCGCAGGTGTACCGGGGGTACGTCAAGGGGAAGTAACGAAGCAAGGGGCGAAAAGGCGGTAAGAGATGCTCTCAAGAGGGTTTTCAGACACGCCCTAGGAAAGGGGTGTATGGTTTTGCTGCATATCACCAACGGGGATGCTGTAGCGGAAAAGCTTAGGGAGGCTGGAATCGGGGGCACCGTTCTGCCGTGGCGGGAGGATTACACGGAGGGGCCGGTGGCTCCTTTAATGGAAGAGCCCGCTATCCGCCAGAAGAGGGGTGCCTTCCTGGAGGAGACCTACGGCATCCCGCAGGTGCTGTACGCCGGAGCCTGCGACACGCAGGAGGCGGCACTGGCCCATGCCGCCGCCCAAGGCGAAGAAATCGTGCTCTGGATGGAGCACGATCTCTTCGATCAGACGATGCAGGCCTGCCTGCTGCATCGTCTCGCGCGGCTGGAGGCGGAGGGCACGGCCCCTCCCCTCCGCCTCCAGCTTGTCACCATCGGCTCGTACCCGGGGATCGAGCCGTTTCACGGGCTGGGCCAGCTCACGGCGCAGCAGCTGGCCGAGCTTTACCCCGGGCGGCGCCCCGTCTCCGCAAAAGCGCTGGCGCTGGGCCGGCAGGCCTGGGAGGCCTACGCTTCCCCCGACCCCCGGTCGGTGGAAGCTCTGCTCCAGGCCGATACGGCGGCGCTGCCCTTCCTGCGGGAGGCCTTCGCCGCACACCTGAGCCGCTTCCCGTCCACGGCGGACGGACTGGGGCTGATAGAGCGCGCGGCGCTTCAGGCCGTCAGCGCCGGCATCCATCACCTGCCGCCTCTGTTCGCCGCGGCAACCAACCCGCTTCCCCTATTAGGCATCGGGGACCTGGCCTTCTGGGCCTACCTGCATCGGATGAGCATCGGCCCCGCACCGCTGATACGGCTGAGCATCCCGGATGGGCTGCCCCGTTATGAAAATCCTGGCCTGCTGCGCGGTATTACCGCCCACTTGACTCCGGACGGGCAGGATGTGCTGGCAGGCAAGGCGGATTATGTGAAGCTGGGCGGGGTGGACCGGCTTCTGGGCGGCGTGCATTTGGCCGGCACAGTGATGTGGCGTTGGAACCCGGACAGCCAACGGCTGGTGAAGGGCGGATGAGACCCATTGGCGCCGTCCGCAGCCCTCCGCCTTCACCGTCCTTCCCGCACAGCCCGGGATTTCCGGGTCCGGGGAATGGTTTCCGGAGGCTGCTTGCGGATCCACTTTAAATAACGGCCAACCTGTTCATCCGCTTGAAGGGCGGCAATACTGGAGAGCCGGGCTGCCAGCTCCTCGTTGGTATAGAGCGCATGGAGCTGCTTGTGGCACGGGTGGCACAGCGGGACGGTAGGGTCGCGGCTGCCGCCTATTTCCCGGGGAACCAGATGATGGACCGTAGTAAAGATACTCTCCTGCCCGCACAGGGCGCAGAAAAAGGGAGCCTTATTGCCCGGAGGGTGCATAGGCATCCTCCCAGCCGCACAGGGACAACAAGGGTTTAACCGGATGCTTCACACCGAACAGCCGGGGCTCGTTCTCCTCCGAAAAGAAGAGCATATACGGCTCCCTGCCTGCCGGCAAAAACAGATACGCCTCGGCTGCCAGGGCAAAGAATCCGGGCTGGCGGATTTCAAGGGCAGGCTGTAGGGGGAAATGCAGAACGGTGCCGTCTCCGGGATCGATCCGGAAGGTTCCAGCTGAGCCGGAGGCGGATTGGGCCAGCTTGCGGAGCTCCTGCCGTATCTCCTCTGTCACAGCCAATTGAGCCACCACTTGCCCCTTCTTCACATCGAAGCGTTCAATCTGTGCCGCGGAAGATGCGGATTCGTCTGCCGGGGACGCATGCAGCTCCGCCCCGGGCAGCAACATAAACACAGCAGCCATAACAGCCGGAATCAAGAGAAACCGGAGCCAACGGAAATAACCGGTGCGCGCATGATCGGACATAACAGCCCTCCATCCTTATAGAGTAGATGTGTTTCAGCTTTACCAAAGCCTTGAGGGTAGTATTCCCCATCTTCTGCACCATACCAAACAATGCGCATCCCATGCGGATGGTCATTCATACAAGCCGCTGTATATCCATAAAAAAACTCCCGCCACGGTCTGAAACCCGCAGGGGAGCTTTTGGTAAGTCTTGCGAAAGCATAAAAGAGACAGCTGCCTTACAAGGCCTGGGCCATATCTTCGATTTCCGTCAGCCTGACCGTTTCCACAACCTTGCGATCCACGTCGTATACGGTAACCGTTCCTACATCGGCGTCATGACTGACAATCTTGCAGGCAATATCCAGGAATTGGCCCTTGCCCTTCAGCGCCTTCAGGCGGACCAGCTTATTTTCCTTCTTCCACCGGGAGAGATCCTCCAGCATCGACATCATCATTTGCGAAGCTTCGGAATTCTTCGGTCCCGGAGAAGCGGGGGCTGGCTTGGGGTGAGCAGCAGCAGGCTTGCCGGCTGGCGGAGCGTCCTTCGGGGCAGGAGCAGAAGCCGGTGGAGCAGGCCGCTGGGCAGCCGGAGCTGCTGGGGAACCGGGAACCGCGTTTCGCTGGGATACGCTTTCTTTTTCCTGCCACAGATATTTCTTGATCCGCTTTGTATAGGCAAGGTAAGCTAGAAGCTCCTTGACAACGTAATCTTCACCCTCTTCAATGTCAATTTCTAACAGTATAGTCTTGGGCATGAGATTCTTCCCCTTTATTAAGAGACTATTAACCTACGACTTAATGCTTGTCTATAATCAATATAGCACAGTTAATCTTGATTTTGTGCAAAGACTTGCACAACCAAAGACCCATTTGACACCCTGTGCAGGCTCCCGTAGACTTGAAAGAGAGAGCGGCATTATTCGTAAGAGACTGTCACGAATCAAGCACCGCTAATTTCCTGGCAGCTTCTTAGGCGGCAGGAAGGGGATTTCCATGCAAGAGTCTTTTACCCATTGGCGACATATCTTCAAGCTGGATCCCGATAAAAACCTGTCCGACAGCGCTTTGGACAAGCTGTGCCGGTCAGGAACCGATGCCTTCGTCATCGGCGGCTCCTCCGGTGTGACCTATGATAACACGTTGGCTCTGCTGGAGCGAATCCGGCAGTATCCGGTAGTCTGCGCCCTGGAAATTTCTACAGATGAAGCACTGGTTCAGGGCTTTGATTGGTATTTAATTCCTTCGGTGCTTAACACTGCCCGCGGAGAATGGATTACCGGCCGCCACCAGCAGGTGCTTGCAGCTGCGGAGCCATATATGGACTGGAGCCGGATTGCGGGGGAAGGCTATGTGATTCTCAATGAACAATCTACGGCCGCCGAGCTTACCGGCGCAGTAAAGCCGGATGCCTTGGATGAATTTCTGGCTTATGCGGCATTGGCGGATAAGCTTTTCCGTCTCCCGGTTTTTTATGTGGAGTACAGCGGCACCTTCGGGAACATGAATTGGGTGCGCCAAGCCAAGGAACGGCTGACCTCTGCCCGCCTGTTTTACGGGGGAGGCATTGACGGTCCGGAACGGGCCCGGCAGGCTGCAGAAGCCGCCCATACCATTGTTGTGGGCAATGCGGTTTACCACAATCTCAGTGGTGCTTTGGCTACAGTAGAGGCAGTCCGCTGTTTGGATGGAATCCCGTTGCCGGCGTGCAGCGGCGGCACTTCCCTTTGACAGGAAAGCAGATGTTCATTATCCGGCCTCGCCTATACGCGCAGTTCCGGATTATTAATAAATATAGACAGGATGGAATGTGTGATGAGCTTTTCAGTGAATATTGAACAGGCGGTCCGTTTGCTTAATTCCCCCCAGCAGAAGGCAGTGCAGACGGTTGACGGTCCCCTTCTCATTATGGCCGGCGCCGGCTCCGGAAAAACCCGGGTGCTGACCCACCGTATCGCCTATCTGATCGCCACCAACAAGGCTGCGCCATGGAGCATATTGGCTATCACCTTTACGAATAAGGCTGCCCGGGAGATGCAGGAGCGGGTGGAGAAGCTGGTGGGCCCTTCCGCCAGAGATATCTGGGTGTCCACTTTTCACTCCATGTGCGTCAAAATCCTCCGCCGCGATATTTCGCGGATCGGGTTTTCCTCCAACTTCTCTATTCTCGATTCAGCTGACCAGCTGTCCGTCATCCGGACCTGCATGAAGGAGCTGAACTACGATACCAAAAAATTCGAGCCCAAAGCAGTCCAGGCCGCCATGAGCAATGCCAAAAACGAATTGATTACTCCTGAGCGGAAGGAAGCGCTGATCGGCGACTATTTTGATGGTATTGTTGCCAAAGTGTACAAGCTCTATCAGAAAAAGCTGAAGGCCAACAACTCCCTGGACTTCGACGATCTGATTATGACCACCATCCAGCTCTTCAAAGAGGTTCCCGAGGTGCTGGATTATTACCAGAACAAGTTCCAGTATGTCCATGTGGACGAATACCAGGATACCAACCGGGCTCAATATATGCTCTGCAAAATGATTGCCGACAAGCACCACCGCATCTGCGTGGTGGGCGACAGCGACCAGTCCATCTACCGCTGGCGGGGGGCGGATATTACCAATATCCTGAACTTCGAGGGGGACTATCCCGAGGCCGCCACCATTCTGCTGGAGCAGAACTACCGCTCTACATCCACTATCCTGAACGCCGCCAACAAGGTGATTGCCAACAACTCGGGGCGCAAGTCCAAGAACCTGTGGTCGGATAAGGGAGAGGGCGCCAAAATTCAGGTGTATCAAGGGGATTCCGAGCACGAGGAAGGCTACTATGTGGTATCGCAGATCAAGAAGGGTCTGACCCAGGGCCGGAAATACCGGGATTACGCCATACTGTACCGCACCAACGCCCAGTCCCGGGTCATAGAAGAAATTCTTATTAAATCCGAGGTGCCGTACCAGATCGTCGGGGGCATCAAGTTCTATGACCGCAAGGAAATCAAGGACATTCTCGCTTACCTGCGTCTGATCTCCAATCCTGACGACGATATCAGCCTGCGGCGGATTATCAATGTGCCCAAACGGGGCATCGGGGATACCACGGTGGAAAAGCTGGCCGAGGCCGCAGCCCGCCAAGGCATCTCCATGTTTGCCATGCTGGGGCAGCTGGACGGTATGGAGCTGGGCGCGAAGGCCAAGAATACCCTGTGGGATTTCTATGAAATGGTGGCTAATCTCCACCGGATGCTGGAATACTTATCCGTGACCGAACTGACGGAGAAGACCTTGGAGCTGACCGAATACAAGGTGGAGCTGATCCGGGAGAATACCTTGGAATCCACGGCCCGTCTGGAAAATATCGACGAATTCCTCTCCGTTACCATGGAGTTTGAGAAGCGGAATGAGGACAAATCCTTGGTGTCTTTCCTGACGGACCTTGCACTTATTGCCGATATCGATACCATGGACCGGGATGAGGATGCGGGCAACGGGGATGCTGTTGTGCTGATGACCATGCACAGCGCCAAGGGGCTGGAGTTCCCCGCTGTGTTCATTGTGGGGATGGAGGAGAATATCTTCCCCCACAGCCGCGTCCAAAACAGCAACGAGGAGCTGGAGGAGGAGCGCCGGCTGGCCTATGTGGGCATCACCCGGGCGGAGCAGGAGCTGTACCTGACCTGTGCCCGGATGCGGATGCTCTTCGGCCGCACCAGCGCCAATGCACCCTCCCGCTTCCTGAAGGAGCTGCCGCGGGAGTGCATCGAGGATGCCGCCGCAGCAGCTAGGGCGTCCCGCGAAGGCTTCGGCCGCCCCATCGGAGGGGGCGGCTATAGCGAACGCCGCAGCAGCGGCGCTCCAGCCGCCGGATATGGCGGCGGCGGTGGCGCGCCCGGCGCGGCGGCAACCGGCCGCGGCAGCCTCTTCGGCGGCAGCCGGGCCGGGGGCAACCCCGCAGCCGCCGGCGTGGGCGCCGGAGGAATGGCCGCGGCACGTTCCGCGGCTGTGCCCGGCGCTGCCGGCGGAAACAACCCCGCCGACTTCGGTGTCGGCGACAAGGTCTCCCACAACAAGTGGGGGAATGGTGTTGTGGTGGCGGTCAAGGGCTCCGGCGACGACACGGAGCTGCAGATTGCCTTCCCTGCGCCGGTGGGGGTCAAGCGGCTTTTGGCCAAGTTTGCCCCAATTACCAAGCAGGCTTAAAACAAGACGGTTCCCGCATCATCAGAAAAAGGCTTCTTCTTATGTCGAACCCGCTTCTTCGGAGTGCTTTCGCGCATAGAAGCCTTTTTTACATATAAGAATGTATGGAACGGATACCAATCCCATTACCCGCCGAAAGGATGATTGCCGCATGACCATTGAAGAAACCTTCCGGGAGCCGCAGGCCCGCATGGAGCAGCTAATTGAGGAGCTCAACCGGCTGGCGCATGAATACTATACCTTGGATACCCCTTCCGCAAGCGACGCGGAGTATGATGCGCTGTATGATCTGCTGATGAAGCTGGAGCAGGAGACGGGACTGGTTATGCCCCATTCCCCTACCCGCCGGGTGGGCGGCGATATTCTCAAGGGGTTTACGCCCCACCGCCACCTGGCCAAGCTGTGGAGCTTGGATAAGGCGCAAACGGAGGCGGCGCTTTTGGTTTGGCATACCCGGGTGAGGAAGCTGGTGGACCAGTATAACCAGGCCAATGCGGACAACCCGCTGCCGGAGCCTGCTTTTGCCCTGGAGCTGAAGTTTGACGGGCTGACTCTCAACCTGACCTACCAAAACGGCGAGCTGGTGCAGGCCGCTACCCGGGGCAACGGGCAGGTGGGCGAAGGTATTTTGGCTCAGGTGAAGACGATCCGTTCGGTGCCGCTGCGTATTCCCTTCAAGGAGGGTACCCTGGAGGTGCAGGGCGAGGGCGTTATGTTCCTGTCTGTGCTGGAGAAGTACAACCAGACGGCGGCGGAGCCCCTGAAGAATGCCCGGAATGCCGCAGCCGGAGCGCTGCGTAATCTCAATCCCAAGACCACTGCCGAACGCCGGCTGGACGCGTTCTTTTATCATATCGGCTATGCAGAGGGCACCGGCTTCACCAACCACAAGGAAATGACCGAGTTCCTGAAGGCTAATCACTTCAAGGTTAACGGGTGGACCCGGTATTGCAGCACCATGGATGAGGTAATGGAGGAGCTGCGGAAAGTGGCCGGAGAGCGGGGCAGCTTTGATTTTCTCATAGACGGTATTGTCATCAAGGTAGCTGACCTGCGCACCCGGGAGGTTCTCGGATATACGGACAAATTCCCGCGTTGGGCGATTGCTTATAAGTTTGAGGCGGAGGAGGCGGTGACCACCCTGCTGTCGGTGTCCTGGGAGCTGGGCCGGACGGGCAAGCTGACTCCCGTAGCTAAGGTGGAGGCTGTTGAGCTGGCAGGGGTGACGGTCCAGAACTGCACCTTGAATAATCTCGGGGATATTGAGCGCAAAGGCCTTCAGCGCGGCTTGGGAACCCTCGTTTATATCCGCCGCTCTAATGATGTGATTCCGGAGATTCTAGGCAAGGTTACGGAAGAGGAGGAAGGGGGGGGGATTGCCGCCCCTGAGGCCTGCCCTGCTTGCGGTACAGCTCTGGAGTGGCGCGGGGCCCATCTTTTCTGCCCTAACAAAACCGGCTGCCGTCCCCAACTGATCGGGCGGATCGCCCATTTTGCCTCCCGGGACGCCATGGATATTGAGACCTTCAGCGAAAAAACCGCAGAGCAGCTCTATGATGAACGGAGCGTCCGTGACCCTGCTGATCTGTATGAGTTGGAGCTGGAGCAGTTGGTTACTCTGGAGCGTTTCGGGGAAAAGAAGGCCCGCAACCTCTTAGATGCGCTGGAGAAAAGCAAGGGGCGGGAGCTGGAGTCCTTCCTGTTTGCTTTGGGCATCCCCAATACGGGCAAAACCACCACCAAGGTGTTGGCGGATCATTACCGCTCACTCCAAGGGGTAATGGCGGCTACTGCCGAGGAGCTGCAGGGACTGCCGGATATCGGCGGGATTGTGGCGGAGAGCATCGTCTCCTTCTTCAATGATCCTCTTATGCGCGCCAGCATCGACAAGATGCTCCTCCTGGGTGTGGCCCCCCATGCGCCGGAGCAGGCGCCAGAGGCTGCTGCGGATAAGGAAGGTTTCTTCTACGGCAAGACAGTGGTGCTGACCGGCACCCTTCCGACTCTATCTCGGGATGAGGCAGCTAAGCTGCTGGAGGCCGCCGGGGCCAAGGTAACCGGCAGTGTATCCAAAAAAACCGATGTGGTCATTGCAGGTGAATCCGCGGGCAGCAAGCTGACCAAGGCCCAGGAGCTGGGCATCCGGATTATCGACAATGAGGATGAGCTGCGCCAGCTGCTGGGCTGATACCGCGGGTTCGCCAAACGTCTATATAGAAGTTGGAATTACAGGACCCTGAGACCGGAAGATAAGCTTCCGGTCTTTTTGATGCGAGAATACCATCACTGCGCATGTTCATTTCGGGGGGGGGCTCCATAAGCACCTGGAATTTGCTTCGTGGCATCTCTTCACTTTTGGGGATTATTATGCTGTCCGGGATGGCAGTGAAGGGCTTCGGCGGAGTAAGATTGACAGCTTGGAAAGTATGTACTACACTGTGTAGTAAAGTAAGGGGGGCGGACAGATGCGGATTAACCGGATCAACGTGAACGACGAGGGTTTAAACCGTTTTTTTGGTCCCCTGGAGGCAAGAATCATGGAGCTGCTATGGTCCTCCGGGGAGTTGAGCATCCGCGAGGTGCAGTCGATGCTAAGCCGGGAAGAGCCCATTTCGGTGAACGCGGTGATGACTGTCATGAACCGCCTGCTCAAAAAAGGGCATCTGGCCAAAGCAGCAGACAGGGCGGGCCGGGATAGGGGAGCCACCTTCAAGCCGGCGCTGGCCAAGGAGCAGTTTCTTGATGAGCAGATGAGGGCTGTCTCCCAGGGGCTTGTTCAGGAGTATGGGGATCTGATCGTCACCCATATGATTGATGCGCTCAACGGAGCCGACCCAGGAATCGTGGCCAGGCTGGAGCAAAAAATCAATGAGATGAAGCGGGGAGAAGCATGATGAGCCCCAGAGGTAAGATGAGTGTTAGCTACGGGCTGACCGTGCTGCTGGTTGTCACTGTTGCAGGGTGGATGGCCGGAGTTGTATTGGTGACAGGCCGCGGCTTGTGGGATACTCCAGGACTCCCCGGCCTTCTGCTGGGTTTTCTCCTGGTATATAGTTGTCTTCGGATGCTGCTGCGTATTCTGAAGCAATGGCATCTTACTGTAAAGAGTCTGCGCCTGTTCCGCTCCTGTCTCCATCCGGGGTGGACAAAGCGGCTGCAGGAGGAATACAAGTCATGGAATACAGAGATCCTCGTGGTGCAGGACAAGGCGTTTGTAGGACTTAATATCGGATTGTGGCGTCCCCGTATCGTTTTGTCCACCGGAGCACTTGCGCAATGCTCTGCTGAGGAAGTGAAGGGCATTCTGCTGCACGAACGCCACCATTGTCTGAAGCGGGATAATTTGAAGCTGTTTATTTTGACGCTTCTGGGCGAATCCTTCTTCTATTTGCCTGTAATCAAACCGGTTCTCGCCTATGTGCATACTTGGCAGGAGCTGTTTGCCGACCGTTTTGCTATCCGGCAGATGGGGACATCCTTGCATGTGGGGACTGTGCTGCTCAAGCTGGCCGGAGGTGCAGGAGCTCCTGTGCATGGAACCGCTCTTCAATTTGCAGGAACGGCGCTTGATTACCGGATGCTGCAGGTGATCAGCCCGGAGGAAGAGGTGCAGGTGCCCTTAAAGCTGCAGCGGCCGTTTCTTATTACCTGCTGCTTTCTGCTGCTGATAATGGTGGGCGGCAGTTCGTAGCACATTTTTTTGCGGAATAATACTACGATGTGTAGTATAGTGACGGCGGTTTAATCATTGTCGAGGGAGAGATGAAAATGAGAGTTGTGCTGTTTTACATCGGGAATGTTCCGGTACATTCATATGGGCTTGTAGTAGCCTTGGCTGTACTGCTGGCAATGGGGGTGGCATTGTTTCTGGCCAAAGGAACGCCGTACCGTGACCATATCCCAAATCTGGTGGTTTACGCCATGGCTGGTGCGATTATAATGGCGCGGGTATGGCATGTATTCTTCTTTCAGTGGGGGTATTACTCCAGTCATTGGGTCGAAATCCTGCAGTTTTGGAACGGAGGGCTATCCATTCAGGGCGCTTTGGCGGGAGGGGGATTGGCGGCTATTCTGTACGCCCGCAGACACCAGCTTTCCTTTTTGGAGCTGGCTGATCTGTTGGCGCCAGCTGTTATTTTGGGGCAGGGCATTGGGCGTGCTGCCTGCTTTCTCAATGGCGATGCCTTCGGATCTCCGACGGGTACAGGGTTCGGCATCGTATATCCCCCGGGTACGGCTGCCTTCGACACATATGGAGCCGTTCCGCTTTGGCCTGCAGAGGTTTGGGAGGGGCAATGGGATATTGTTGTATTTGCCCTCTTGATTATGCTCAAAGCCTATAAATGGCCCAAGGGCTGTTTGTTTGCCGTGTACGCCATCCTTTATTCTGCCGGCCGGTTTATACTGGAATATCTCCGGGGAGATTCACCGCGCTACGCTTTCGGCTGGACGGCAGGCCAATGGACCAGCGCAGGGGCGGCAGCTAGCGGAATGGTGTTTATTCTATATGTGGCGGTGTCATTACCTATGCTTCGGAAACGAGAGGCTTAAAGCAATCCCAAAGCAGCTTTTGCTTCGAAAGTGATGAGGCCAACGGCTGCTTTTGGGCGAGAGGAAAAGAAGCATTTTGCCGAAATCAAAAAAAGTTGAACGAAAGTGTTGACTTTCAAAAAGGACTCTGGTAGTATAACTTCTTGTGACGACGCGATAACGTCGAAAGATGCGGTCGAGCAGGTCACACAAAGTTCTTTGAAAACTGAACAAATGACATGAATATTTACAGCCAAACGTTTGAAGCATTGAGCTATCGGCTCTAACATAACGGTCCCTCGGGACCACTTTTATGGAGAGTTTGATCCTGGCTCAGGACGAACGCTGGCGGCGTGCCTAATACATGCAAGTCGAGCGGGCTTGTTCCTTCGGGGACGAGCTAGCGGCGGACGGGTGAGTAACACGTAGGTAACCTGCCCATGGGACTGGGATAACGTCGGGAAACCGATGCTAATACCG
>JAQSYT010000010.1 GCA_029256065.1 Paenibacillaceae bacterium | reverse complement strand
TTTACCGGGTGCGCGATTCCTTATACACTAAGTATAGAAAATGCCGCTTGGGGAGAACACATCGCCAGATGACAAGTAAAGTGTAAGATATTGACCTAGGGCGTGTATGCAAACCCGCTTGAGGGCATCTTTTTACCGCCTTTTCGCCCCATGCTTCGTTACTTCCGCTTGACGTACCCCCGGTACGCCTTCACGAAAGTGCCTTGCCTGGAACGAAAATTCGTTAAAATCTGCTCCCCTCGGAGTTTGCACACACACCCTGACGTCCCGTCCAGAAGGGAGCTTACGCCCGTGATCCGGATCAAAGGGAGCATCCGAAACAAGCTGATTCTGTTTATGCTCACCGCCACCATCATTCCCATCGCCGCCTCCATCCTCATCACCTATTCCTACAACAAAGAAACCGTCAAGAAGAACAGCATCCACGAAAACAGCAACCTGATTTTCCAGGGCAAAACCAATTTGATGCATTATCTCAGTATTATTGATCAGGCAACGTTAAGCGCTTACAGCGATTACCGGGTGTTCAACATCCTGCAAAGCGGCTATCAGGGCAATATCGACCAGCGCAGCGATCTGCTCCGGGCCGTACAGCTGGTCAGCCGCTCCGTCAGCGAGGTGGCCCAGGTCCATCTGGACCTGTATGAATCCGGCGAGCACTTCCTGTATGTCAATGGCCGCCTGACCAGCTCCCCCCGTGAGCTTGCCGGCTCCAATGCGGAACCGCGCCCCTTTGCAGGCTACCAATCCTACATGGAGGCCACCCATCCGGCCCATGATTACGGCGTCGCCTATTTTCCCAAAAACGAGTCTTACCCGGTGTTCACCCTGCACCGGCCCATCTATAATGTGCCCGCCGTCCGGCAGCTGGGGGTAATGTCGGTGGATCTGCGTCTGGATTTCCTGGAGCGGATCTGCACCCAGCTGTATAATCCGCAATATGAAAATTTGGTTATTTTAGATGAAAATGGAACGGTCGTGTACAGCAAGCTCCCCTCCGAATGGGGCAGCAAGCCCGCTTACAGCTGGCTCTCCCAGCTTACCGGAGATGACGGCAGCTTTGAGTGGAAGGAAGCGGATTTCAACGGCATGACCATTTACCAGCAGATGGAGACCCCGTTTATGAAGTGGACGGTGGTCAAGCAGATTCCCTACAGCCACCTGTATGAGGATGCCCGGGATCTGACCCGGATCAATGCCGGGGTATACACGCTGTTTCTGGCGATTGTCATTGTGGCGACGGTCATCATCTCCATCCGCTTCACCGCCCCCATCCAGGCGCTGATTGCCGCCATCAACAAAATCCAGGCCGGCCAGCTCCATGTGGAGATCGACTCCAAAAGCAATGATGAAATCGGCATTCTAGCCCGCCGCTTCCGCATCATGATGCAGACCCTGAATGAGCTGATTCTGCGGGAATACGCCCTGAAGCTGGCCAACCGGACCAATGAGCTGAAGGCGCTCCAGGCCCAGATCAACCCGCATTTTCTCAACAACGCTCTGCAGTCCATCGGCACCCTGGCCCTCCAGCATCAGGAGACCCGCATCTACGCCCTTATCGCCTCGCTTGGGAAGATGATGCGGTATCAGATGAACACGGACAAAACCATCGTCCCCCTGCAGCAGGAGATCGATTATGTCAAAGGTTACCTGGAGCTGCAGCAGCAGCGGTTCGACGGCAAGCTTCAGGTGGAGATTGAGGCCGGACCCGCTGCCTTGGCTATCCCCGTTCCCAAAATGACCCTGCAGCCGCTGGTGGAGAATTACTTCAAGCACGGCTACGATTCCAAAGCGGGCGGGCGCATCCGGCTCGCCGCCAGTCTATCCCCGGAGGAGGAGCTGCGGATCCAGGTGGCCGACGACGGCAGGGGCATGACCGGTGTTGAACTGGAGGCTCTGCGGGAGAAGCTGAGCCAGGAGCCCGCCGCCGAGATCGGGGAGGACGGCGGTATCGGCCTGGCCAATGTGATTGCCCGCATCCGGCTGTATTACAATCCGCAGGCGGTGTTGACCGTGGAAGCCCCGGAGGAGGGCGGACTGCGTGTGGAACTGTACATTCCGCTTAAAGAGGGAGGTTTGCATCATGAAGGCTTTGATCGTGGATGATGAAAGTCATGTAAGACATGCCATCCGCCTGCTGGCGGATTGGCCGTCCTTCGGCATTACCAGCCTGGAGGAGGCGGAGGACGGGGAAACGGCCGTCCGGCTTATCCCTGGGCTTCAGCCGGATCTGGTGTTTACCGATATGCTGATGCCGGGAATGGGCGGCACCGGCTTGCTGGAGTGGATCAAGATCCACTCCCCCCGCACCAAGGTGATTGTCATCAGCGGGCATGATGATTTCGAGCTGGTCCGTACAGCGGTGAAATGCGGCGGACTGGATTATCTCTTGAAGCCCATTGACCCTGTGGAGCTGGCAGAGGCCATCCGCAAGGCGGTGGACAGCCGGCGGCTGGAGGCGGAATCGGAGCGGCGGCAGCAGGAGCATAACATCGAGGTTAACCAGATCAAGCCGGTGTATTGGGAGCGGATGCTGTCCAATCTGCTGGAGAACGCCTCCTATTACGGGAAGCTGAAGGACAGCCTCATCCGGGATCTGGGCTATTCCCCGGACAACCGGGAATGCCGGGTCGGGGTGATCGGGCTGGCGGACATCCCCCCGGACATCCGCCGCAAGTTCGCCTCCGGCATGGATCTCTTGTATTTCTCGCTCTTGAACATCTGCAATGAATACCTCGGCCGGGACAAAACCGGCTACGCCTTCCGCCACGGGGACGGCGCCGGCACGATTGTGCTGCTGATCTGGAGGCGTACCGCCGGCGCGGGGGAAGAGATCCGGCGGATTGCAAGCGGCATCCGGCAGACGCTTGGCGGCAGCTTCGATATGGGTCTTAGCAACACCGCCCCTTTCCCCCTGGGTGTGGCCGCCGCCTACCGGGAAGCCGTGTTTGCCCTGCGCAGCCGCAACCTGCTGGAGCGCAAGGGGTGGATACATGAGGCCCGCCCGGAGCAGGAGCCGGCCTTCCGTCCACTGCCCTTCCGGGAGTACGAGGAGGAGCTGCGTCTGGCCGTGCAAAGCGCCCATGAAGGGCAAATTGCCGCTGCCGCAGGCAAGCTCTTCGGGGATATCCGCCGGTGGGAGCGGATTACGGCGGATCAGCTGGAGCTGTGGAAGCAGGAGCTCGCCCTGTTCCAGACGCGCTGGATGAACGACGGCTCAAGCGTGGCGGAGACTGCTGTTCCCCTGGAGCCGGACGGCAGCCTGTCTCTGCCCGCGTGGGAGCGCCGGATGACGGAGCATCTGCTGATGCTTGCGGACCTGCATACCCGCCAGCTGCGGGAGGACCGGCATGTGATCTATGAAATTGCCCATTATCTGCGGGAGCATGCCGAGGAGGAAATCTCCCTCCAGGATATCGCCGACCGCTTCTATCTCAGCCGGGAATACATTTCCCGCAAATTCAAGCAGGAATTTAAAGAAAATCTGTCCGACTATATCGCCCGCATCCGCACCGAAAAAGCCAAGCTCCTGCTCTTGAACCCGGAGTTCCGGCTCTGTCAGATTGCACTTCTGGTGGGGTACCAGGACGAGAAATATTTCAGCAAGGTCTTCAAAAAACTGACTGGCCAGTCCCCCGGCGAATACCGCAGGAAATCGGGAGCAGACGACGGACCGTAACAGTTTGTTCATCCCTCTGACAGCAATCGCCACTAAAGTCCCTCGCCCCTGGCGGAAGACCTATGCTATACTAGTGGCGGACCATTCAAATTTTGCTTTGAGGTGACATGTTCATGAGCTTGCCCTTGGACGCCAGACAAGAGACTTATGCGCGCGGCGTCAAATCCACCACTTCCAAAAAGAAGCACACTTATGCCTTCCTGCTGATGGCCTGGGTTTTTTTGATCGCCGGGGGTGTATGGGGGACCAAAGCCTACAGCGACCATCTCCGGGGCCAGATCGCGCAGCAGATTGCAGAGCAGAACAAGACGCAGCTGGAAGCCATCCAGCAGGATTACCAGACCCAGATCGGCGACCTGAAGACCGCCTTCCAAACCGAAATCGCCAAGCTCCAGACCAAGGTGGATTCCTTGAATGAGCTTCTGGCCTTCACGAAGGACAGCGCCAACAGCAAAACTGACAACAGCAACCAGCTTTATACCCAATTGGCCGAGGTCAAGAAACAGCTGGAGGAGCTCCAGCATAACTTGGATGTGTTGAAATGAACCGCAAGCAAGCCATAAACCGACTATTTCTTTTGGCTACCGCACCTTTTCTGGGAATGGCAATCTGGATGCTGTTTACGGACAGCACCCGGCTTATGCCTCCCATCGCCGCGATGTCTTCCGCGGAGCTGCCTCAGGTCAATTTGCCCGAGGATACGGCAGGCCTGGCCGGCAAGCTGGAGCAAGCTACACAGGACAGCTCCGCCATTCAATCCACCATTATGAAGCATTATAACCTGTACAACGAAAGCGCCACCCAGGTTTCCCTGATGCTGAAGACGGCCTCGGAGCAGCGGGGCAAGCCTGCCCAGATTTTTGAGCGGCGGATCTCCAATGTGCTGGGTGCGCCTGTCCGTTCCGCCTCTTCCGGCAATATTGACCTGAAGCTGTATACGTTCTCCTCTTCCTCTTATAAGGGTTATGCTCTGAAAGCGGAGCTGAAATCCGACAAGGCCATGAAGATGGCGCTGGCCGGGGACAAAATCGGCAAAAGCGAAACCACTTCAGCCGCGGTAAACCGCCTCGGCGGCATTGCCGGGGTGAATGCGGGGGGCTTCGCCGACGAAAGCGGAACCGGCAAACGCTACCCTACCGGCAATACCATTCAGAACGGCAAGTATGTGTACGGCTTCTTCCCCTCCAACGACTTAAGCTTTGTGGGCCTCAACGACCAGCGCCAGCTCATCGGCGGCATGTTCAACAAGCAGGAGGAGCTGGACAAGCTGAAGCCCCAATTTGGCGCCTCCTTTACCCCCATTCTGCTGAAGGACGGCAAGAAGCAGACCATTCCTGTCAAATGGATGACCAGCCCCTACCGGGCAGCCAGAACGGTTGTAGGCAACTTCAAGAATGACCAGCTGCTGTTTATTGTTACCGACGGCGGCGATGACCGCGGCAGTGCCGGGGCCTCTCTGCCGGAGCTGCAGGACAAGCTGCAGCAGATGGGCATCCGGGATGCGTACAATCTGGACGGCGGCGGCTCCTCCACCCTGGTTTGGGGCAGCGAGCTGATTAACCACCCCTCCGACAACGGCCGGATGCGGTCCATGCCCACCCATTTCGTCTTTTTTAAGTAATAAAAAAAGAAGCATTACGCTTAGGCCAAAACCGCAGCGTGATGCTTTTTATTTGGAACTTTGAAACAAATCAGGCCTGTTTCAACAGCATGTTCATTTCGCGCAAGCAACCGGAACAAATCTGTTTTTCCTTGAAGTCTGTTACTTCTTCCATAGACCCGCAAAATACACATCTCGGACGGTAACGTTCCAAGATAATATGGTCGCCTTGAACCAAAATCTCTACGGGATCGCCTTCGTTCATTTGATACCGCTTCCGCAGCGATTTCGGTAACACGATGCGTCCCAGTTGATCTACCTTGCGCACGACACCTGCTGGTTTCATGACGTACCCTCCTCTAGAAGATAATTATTCTTGCTCTATAACAATTCAATATTAATATAAAAAACCCTGCTAGAAACATAAATATTGACTTAAATTTGTTAAAAGATTATTTAAATAGAAGGATTGCTGGTTTATTTCAGTTCTAAAAATCCATTTTGTCTTAATGCTTCATACAAAACGACTGCTACTGAATTGGACAGGTTCAGGGAACGGACTGCATCGGTCATGGGCATCCGGATAGCAGTATCTGCGTGAGCTTGGATAATGTCCGGACCCAAACCCTTGGTTTCCTTGCCGAAAACCAGAAAGTCTCCGTCCCGGTAGGACATGTCCGTATGGAGCTTGTCCGTTTTGGTAGTAGCGCAGAAGAAACGGCCCTCCGGATACAGCTCCTTCACCTCTTGAAAGCTGTCATGATAATGGACCTGCACCGCATGCCAATAGTCCAAGCCCGCACGCTTCAGGGTTTTGTCATCGGTATTGAAGCCCAGCGGCCGCACCAGATGGAGATGTGTTCCAGTAGCGGCGCAAGTACGGGCAATATTACCGGTATTCGCCGGAATTTCCGGCTCCACCAGCACAATATGAAAAGCCACAATGTTCACCTCACAAAAAAATCAGACTCCGGCTATCTATTATACAACATTTCTGAAGAAAAATTTACACCAGCTTTACGATCCCATAATACCGCCATAGCAGGAGGCTGTCATAATGGGTGAAACAATAGACATTTTCTTGTCCGAAAACCCAAAGGAGAGTCGCCATGAAGACAAAAATATTGGTTGTCGATGACGAGCCTTCCATTTCTACCCTCATCGACTTCAATTTGAAACAGGCCGGTTACGATGTCAAGTGCGTGATGGATGGAGAAGCGGTATTTGAGGCCGTCCAATCCTTCAAGCCGGATTTGGTGGTATTGGATCTGATGCTGCCCAAGCTTGACGGCATCCAGGTATGCCGCAAGCTGAGGAATTCCCGTATCCGCACTCCGATTATTATGCTGTCGGCCATGCAGGAGCTCAACGACAAAATAGCCGGGCTGGATAACGGCGCTGACGATTATATGACCAAGCCCTTCAGTCCCATGGAGCTGGTCTCCCGGATTCATGCGCTGCTGAGACGGGTTCGGATGCATGGTGTGGAGGAGCAGCAGGAGCCGGCCCCCACCTATCAGGTGGGCGGGCTTATGGTTTCCCCTGAGCAGCGTGAGGCGCTGCTGAACGAGGAGCTGCTGGACCTGACGCCGAAGGAGTTCGAGCTGTTGGTGTTCCTGTGTAAGCACCGGGGTATGGTGCTGTCGAGGCAGCAGCTGCTGTTGGGGGTCTGGGACTATCATTTCGTAGGGGACACCCGAATTGTCGATGTGCATATCAGCCATTTGCGGGACAAAATTGAGGCCGACGTGAAAAACCCCCAGTATATTGTGACTGTACGCAATGTGGGCTATAAGCTGCGTGAGCCGGTACGGGAGGCTTCCTCCTCTTAAAGCTGTTGCGCTAGCGCAAACAAGCAGGCTGCCCGTCTATGACGGCACAGCCTGTTTGTTGTCCAAGCTTTCATATAGGGGACTCCCCCAAAAGTAACCGGAATTCGCTTCAGAGCATCTCGTCACTTTTTGGGGATCGGATTACAGCTTGAATCTGGAAACTGCCTGCTGCAGCTCCTCTGCCATGGTGTTCAGGGTATTGGCGGAGGCGGCAATCTCCTGCATGGAGGCCAGCTGCTCCTCCGTAGTGGCCGCTACCTCCTGGATTTGCCGGCTGGACTGCCGCGCTATGCGGGAGGTTTCTTCTACAGAGGCTGCCACCTCCTCCGTTCCTGCGGACATCTCCTGGGCGGTGGCCGATACCTCTTCAATTTGGGTGGCTACACCAACGATAGCGGCACGGATTTTGCCGAAGGCTTCTCCTGCCGATTCCACAACGGCCAAACCCTCACGGCTTTGCACCATTCCCTCCTGCATACCATTTACAGCCTCAGCCGTTTCCCGTTGAACCTCACGGATCAGCTCGCTGATCTGCTTGGCAGCCTCCTCTGACTGAATAGCCAGCTTCTTGACCTCTGCTGCTACCACCACAAACCCTCTGCCCTGCTCCCCCGCCCGGGCGGCCTCTATGGATGCGTTCAAGGCCAGCAGGTTGGTTTGGGAGGCGATGCCCGACATCACTTCAATGATCTCCCCGATCTGCCCGGAGCGTTCGCCCAGCCGTTTCACACTCTCTGCTGCGCGGCTCGCGGACTGATAGACCGTGCTCATCTGCTTAACAGCCTGCTGGGCAGCCGCATTGCCCTCCTCCGCCTGCTGTCTGGCCTGTACGGATACCTCATGCACCGCCGATGACGATTCGGCTATACGGGTAATCCCCTGGCTCATTTCCTCCATGGCTCGGGCACTATCCTCTGCGCCGCGGACCTGCTGCTCCGATCCTGCAGCCACCTCCTGGGCAGTACCGGTAATCTGCTGGGTAGCCACCGAGGTCAGCTCTGCATTGGAGCTCATCATCTGGGCGCTGGCTACCAATTGAGCCGCACCCGAATCCACCTTGCCGATGATGCCCCGGAGCTGGCCCATCATGTCCAGGAACGCTTCAGACAGCTCTTGAATCTCATCCTTGGTCCGAACGTTCAGCTCCTTCGGCTGCAGGTCGCCTGCGGCAATTTCCCTGGCCGCTGCGGTGATTCTGCGGATCGGCCTGGAGATCGCATATGCGATGAGGATGCCGATGCCTAAGGATAGCACCGTTGCCGCGATTCCCGCCCCTAATGCAAGCCGTTTATCGGACTGTACGGAGTCCTTCACCGTCTGCTGGTCCTGATTCATTAAAGCCAGCTGGTCATTGGCCATATTCTCCGCCAGTATCGCCAATTGGGTAGCCACCGGAAAAACGCTGAATTCCGCTTCACGGAGCCCTTTGTCCGCCGGCATAGCCAATGCGGTGTCCACCCGGTCCTTATAATCCTCAGCCAGAGCCTTCAGCCGTTCAAACCGCTGGGCATCCTCCTCTGAGCTAACAAACGGAAGCGTTTCCTCCACAAGACTGATAACCCGTTTATTAGCTTCGGTCATCCGATCGATGGAAGCCGGCGTTTGTGTCAAATAATACTCTCTGATGTAATCATTTTGCTGGAGGCCTGCTGCTTGGATCAGTTGGGCTTGAGTCAGCACCTTCACACGTGTATCCACCAATGCATGAAACTGTGATTCGACGCCACTTAGAGAACGGTAGAATAAGCCGATGACAATGACCATAAAACATGCTGCTGCCAAAAATCCACCAATAAGCTTACGTCCAATTGTTAGTCTCATTTACGCATCCGCCCTTTGCCTTCAGCAACCTTGTCAGGTTTTTTGACATCATTTTACCTATGTTTGATAAATTATTCTGTGACGGATATCATAAAACGCGAAAACCCGACAGGAACCGTCCTGTCGGGTTAGAAAAATTGCCACACGTCTTCAAATATTAGCCGTGGGTACGTTTGAATTCATTCAGCAAATCGACCAGAGCCTTACAGCTTGCATAAGGCACGGCGTTGTAGGTGGATGCGCGGAGATGGCCAACGCTGCGGTGACCGCCAAGACCTACGAAGCCGTTCTTTTTGGCCAAAGCAAGGAATTCCTTCTCCAGCTCTTCGGTTTGCAGCTTGAAGGTAACGTTCATGATGGACCGGCTGTCCTTTTGGGCCAGACCTTCATAGAAGCCGCCGCTGTTATCCAGCGAGTTGTAAATCAGGTCGGTCTTCTCGCGGTTCACCTTCTCGACACCTGCTACTCCGCCCTGCTCCTTGACCCACTTCAGCACCAGGTTAACCATATAAATGGAATATACCGGCGGCGTGTTGTACAGGGAGTTATTCTTCAGATAGGTGCTGTAGCGCAGCATGGTGGGAATGGTTTTGGGTGCGTTGTTGAACAAATCTTCCTTGGCCACCACGATGGTAACGCCGGAAGGGCCCAGATTCTTCTGTGCGCCGGCATAGATCAGGGAGAACTTGGAGGCGTCAATGCGGCGGGACAGAATGTCGCTGGACATATCCGATACCAGCGGAATGCTTCCGGTATCCGGGAACTCCTGGTATTGGGTGCCTGCGATGGTTTCATTGGAGGTGACGTGCAGATAGGCCGCGTTCTCCGGAATTTCAATTTCGCTCAAAGCGGGGATATGTAGAACGCCTTCCTTGGAGCTGGCGGCAATATGGGTTTCTCCGATGAGTTTGGCTTCCTGGATTGCTTTCTCCGCCCAGGAGCCGGTCATGACATAGCTGCCTACCTTGCCAGCGGAGAGCAGGTTCATAGGAAGCATAGCGAATTGTGTGCTTGCGCCGCCTTGCAGGAACAGCACCTTGTATCCGGCAGGAAGCTCCAGAAGCTCAAGAAGCAGCTGCTGGGTTTCGTCGTTTACCGCTTCATACTCCTTGCTGCGGTGGGATACCTCCATGATGGACATGCCGATCCCTTTAAAATCAACAATCTCTTCCTGCGCCTTCTGCAATACTTCCAGCGGGAGCGCCGCAGGCCCTGCATTAAAATTATAGGCTCTAGTCATGAAATTCCACACCAACCCTTCACGTTTGTGTCTATGATAGCAAGATTCAATAGGTTCATCAAGTAGCTATAAGGGCATTCACACAAATTTTCTTTTATTCTTTACAGCGACTATGAACCATATTTTTACATGATAAATTTATTTTATCGATCGAATAAATGGATAGATTCCATCTCTTTATGTGAACTTTTCTTCCACATAAATAACCAGCCATCCGGAAAACTGCTCCGAATGGCTGGTTTACTGTTTTGAGACTTTGATGCTTAGGGAAGAAGATATACTTTAACCTGTTGAAACCCGAATTTCTTCAGTTCTTCGCTGGCGCCCGGCACAAAAATATCAATCCGGTTTCCCTTGAGGGCACCACCCGTGTCCATTGCTTCCGCAAACATACCGCCTACGGGCAGGCCGTTAAAATCATAGCCCTCCACATACAGCCGGGTTCCCAACGGGATCACTGCAGGATCTACCGCTACGGTTCCCACCTTAAGCGGATTGCCGAAGTAATCCACTGCTCCATAACCGCCGTTTTCCTTGGGGTCCGAAGAATAAGCCGTAGCCGTAAACGTGCTCAGCAGCTTCATCCGCGGCGCATACCAGGCCGGCGCATGGTAGTTGCCATCTTCATTAAGAATGGCAATGAAATTGCTGGAGTCCCACTGCACCCGGATTCCTTTTGCCTCTGAAATAAACCGCAAGGGCACATAAACCCTGCCGTCGTGCAGCACCGCAGCCGTATCCATGGCTTCCGGCTTGCCGTCCACCACTGCTGTGGATTTGCCCGTCTCCAGGTTCAGGGTTTTGCCTGTGCCGTTTTTCAGCTGCACATTGATTTGTCCATCGGACAAGCGGGACCAATCCACCTGATAGCCCAATTCCTCGCTTACGAAGCGGACGGGCACCTGGGTACGTCCCTGGGCATCAATAAAGGGCTGGGCGTCGGGAAACTGAACCAGCTCGCTATTGACCTGCACCTTGACAGAAGGCGCTTCCGCCAAGGGGGCAACCTCGGCATGTGCCGCCGGAACGGAAAAGGCACATAGAGAAATTGCTGCAGCACAAACGCCTGCAACCCATTTCTTTTTGCTTAACATTGGCATAAATGATGGTCCTCCTGAGTTTTTCATCCGCATACTGCCAGATGATCTCTTGCCTCCGAGGTTAGTTGACGGGTTCGGGAAGAAGGTTGCTCCCTAGGCGCCATAAGTGCAAGCGCTCATTCACCCCTGTAAATCGTCCCCCGTACCGGTTTCCATTAAAAAGCATTCAACCGGATTCGGCTCTATTTAGGTTACCATCCCCCCAAAGCTCCATCAACCCACAAAATATTACAGCTGGCCCGGATTGTTAGCGCCGGACGGTGGAGGCAGGCTTAAGCCAAATAAAAAACCCCCGGATAACCGGGGGCTGCGATCATTACGGTTGGTATAGATTATACTCCGAAGTACAGGGAGTATTCATGCGGGTGAACGCGGATGGCTACAGCCTTGGCTTCAGCACGCTTCAAGTCGATGAAGTTAGCGATGAAGTCCTCGGTGAATACGCCGGACTCGGTCAAGAAGGAGTGGTTAGCTTCCAGAGCGTCCAGAGCTTCCTCCAGGGAGCCCGGTACACTGCGGATTTCCTTCTTCTCTTCGTCAGACAGCTCGTAGATGTTCTTGTCCAGCGGACCATAACCCAGAGCAGTCGGGTCGATCTTGTTCTTGATGCCGTCCAAACCGGCCAACAGCATAGCTGCGAAAGCCAGGTACGGGTTGGCAGTGGAGTCCGGAGTACGGAACTCGATGCGACAGCCCTTCGGAGTTACAGCTGCGATCGGGATACGGACAGCCGCGGAACGGTTGCCCTTGGAGAATACAAGGTTAACCGGTGCTTCATAACCCGGAACCAGACGCTTAAAGGAGTTGGTAGACGGGTTGGTCAGAGCGATCAGGGACGGTGCGTGGTGCAGGATACCGCCGATGTAATAAATCGCCATTTGGCTCAGGTTGGCATATGCGCCCTTCTCGTAGAACAGCGGAGTGCCGTCGTTGAAGATGGATTGGTGAACGTGCATGCCGCTGCCGTTGTCGCCAAAAAGCGGCTTCGGCATGAATGTAGCAACCTTGCCGTATTGGCGGGCTACATTTTGCACAATATATTTATACTTTTGCAGGTTGTCGGCAGTTTTGGTCAATGTGCTGAAGCGGAAGTTGATTTCGCCTTGGCCGGCAGTGGCAACTTCGTGGTGATGACGCTCGATGCGGAGGCCAGCTTCTTGCAGAAGACGGCACATTTCGGAGCGGATGTCTTGTTGGGTATCTGTAGGAGCTACCGGGAAGTAACCGCCCTTAACGCCGGTTTTGAAGGCCAGGTTTCCGCCTTCTTCCTTGCGGCCGGTGTTCCATGCAGCTTCCTCGGAATCCACTTCGTAGAAGGATTTGTTCATGCCGCTTTCGTAGCGCACATCATCAAAGATAAAGAACTCGGATTCAGGGGCAAAAAAAGCATCTGTTCCCAATCCGGTGGTTTTCAGATATTCTTCGGCCTTCACAGCAATGCTGCGGGGGTCACGGTCATAACGGACTCCGTCAGGAGTATAAATGTCGCAAAGCAGAACGAGTGTAGGATGTGCAGTGAATGGATCAACAAAAGCGGAGTCAGTGTCCGGCATCATGACCATGTCGGATTCTTCAATGCCCCGGAAACCAGTGATGGAGGAACCGTCGAAAGCAACACCCGTTTCGAAGGTTTCAGCCTCTACCTCTACTGCGGGAACAGACAAGTGATGGGATTTGCCGCCAATGTCAGTAAACCTAAAATCAACCCATTCAATACCCTTTTCCTTAATGGTATCCAGCACTTTTTGAACAGACATGGATAATTACCCTCCCTAATTCCGAACATTCACCGATGAAATGGCGATCATTGTTCAATTTTTTACTCAACTTGCCATTATTATAAAGCCTTCATTTTGGGTCGTCAATACTTATGTAAGGTATTTTTTTGGCTCGTGTCAGCATTGTTTACACCCTTATAATCAAATGTTCACAAATTCACTGCGAAAAGGCCTATCCCACTGGAAACCAGGGAAATAAGCCTTTTCTTTCATTAATAAGGAATTTCAAAATCCGAATATTACTTCTTCCACGAGCCTGCGAGAATCGGCTCCTTGCGGGTATTTAAGGTTTTTCCGCAAAGTGGTGCGAGCTTTTCCAGATCAGCAAGCAGATCCGAGAATTGGTCCGGGAAGAGGGACTGAACGCCGTCACCGGTCATGGAGTTGTCCGGGTCGGTATGCATTTCGATAATCAGCCCGTCACAGCCTGCAGCTACAGATGCCTTGGTCATAGGCACGACCAGCTCTCTGCGGCCTGTGCCATGGCTGGGGTCGGAAATGACCGGAAGGTGGGACAGAGACTTCAGGACAGGAATGGCCGCCAAGTCCAGCGTATTCCGGGTGTACGATTCGAAGGTGCGGATGCCGCGTTCACACAGCATAACATTGGGATTACCGCCGGCAAGAATGTATTCCGCCGCGTTCAGGAACTCATCATAGGTAGAGCTGAAGCCGCGCTTCAACAGAACCGGAGTCTGGATCGTTCCCAGCTTGCGCAGAAGGTCGAAGTTCTGCATGTTCCGGGTGCCCACTTGGAGAATATCCGCGTATTCAGCACAAATATCCACGTATTCCGGAGTCATAACCTCGGTAATGGTCAGAAGGCCATGCTTATCTCCGGCATCCTTCATCCACTTGAGTCCTTCAGTTCCGATGCCTTGGAAGCTGTAAGGGCCTGTGCGGGGCTTGAAGGCGCCGCCGCGGAGGACCTGGCCGCCGGCCAGCTTCACCAGACGGGCAATCTCGTCGATCTGCTCCGGAGTTTCCACGGCGCAGGGGCCGCCCATAATCACCAGCTCGCTGCCGCCGATTTCCACACCCTTAATCTTGATAACGGTATCTGCGGGATGGAATTCCCGGCTGGCCATCTTGTAGGACTTAGAAATACGCACTACCTGCTCCACACCGGACATCTTGCGCAGATGCTCGGAAAGCTGTGAATCAAATTTGCCGACTATACCGATGACGGTACGGTCCTCTCCCATGGATACATGTGCGCTCAATCCGTGCTTCTCTATATAACGGACGATTTCATTAATCCGTTCTTGGCTGGTTTTATTCGAAGTGACTACGATCATCCCTGGCACTCTCCCTTAACGGTATTGTTTCGCTTCAACGCTTGTGCGCTTCTTCGCTTTTAATCATTAAAGCAATGATAGTCTATTCCGCTCCCTG
Source organism: Paenibacillaceae bacterium (assembly GCA_029256065.1). GTDB lineage: Bacteria > Bacillota > Bacilli > Paenibacillales > NBRC-103111 > Paenibacillus_AR. The sequence goes on along the minus strand of JAQSYT010000010.1, from coordinate 19,275 downwards.
CGTCAAGCCTTTTTTTCATATGAAAGCATCTACGGAAAGCATATCTGCCTCCAGTAGATGCTTCATGTAAGAGTCACTCCGACTTCTGCCGCACCGCATGAATCAGTTTTTTCATATTGACGGTCCGTTTGATTTCCCATGTGGCAGGATCAGCACGGTCAAACTGCTCCAGATACTGAATTACCTCTTTGGTGATTGGAGTAGGCGTGGAAGCACCCGAGGAAACCGCCACCTTATCGATGCGCTTCAGCCATTCCGGGTCAAGCTCCCCCAGATCGGCAATCCGGTATGCCTTGACGCCGGCAATCTCTTCGGACACCTGGGCCAGCCGGTTGGAGTTATTGCTGTGGGGGTCCCCCACTACAATAGTCAGCTCCGCTTGCTTGGCCTGCTCCGCTACTGCCTCCTGGCGCAATTGGGTAGCAAGACAGATTTCATTGTGGATTTCGGCATGGGGGTATTTCTCAATAAGCAGGTTAATGGTGTTCTTAATATCCCATTGGCTCATGGTAGTTTGATTGGTGATCACAATACGGTCCGAGACCAGATTAAGACCCTCTACATCCTCTGCCCGCTCAATAAGATGCACCTGTCCGGGAGCCACTCCGATAGCGCCTTCCGGCTCAGGATGCCCTTTTTTGCCGATATAAATAATCTGATAGCCCTCTGCGCTTTTTTCCTTAATGAGCGTATGGGTTTTGGTCACATCGGGGCAGGTGGCATCCACTACGGTCAGCCCCTTCTCCAGCGCACGCTTGCGCACCTCAGGGGAGACGCCATGGGCGGTGAAGATCACCGTACCCTTTTCCACCTTCTCCAGGATTTCCAGACGATTGGGTCCCTCCAGGGTGATAATGCCTTCCACATTAAAAAAATCAGTGACATGGGCGTTATGTACAATCATGCCCAATATATAAATCGGCCGCGGCACATTCAAATTCTGGGCGGTGCGCATGGCAAGAGCCATGGCATCCACTACGCCATAACAATATCCGCGGGGTGTAATTTTGATTACTTCCATTGTAAGTCTCGCCTCCTTCCTCCTGATTATACCCCAGGAGTCTGTCCGGTGAAAGAAAACAGCGGCCAAATATTCACAGGAGACATCCGTGCGAATAATTGACCGCCAAAAAAAGCTACTGGATAGATTCCCGGTTCCCCATGTCCTGGAAGGAAACCGGCAGCCACACCAGAAAGGTGCTTCCGCTGCCCAGCCTGGTGGTAACCTCCACGGAGCCTCCATGCTCGTCGATGATCCACTTGGCGATGGACAGTCCCAGGCCTGTGCCTGCTGTCACACCTCTGGATTCATCCGCCCGGTAGAACCGTTCAAAAATATGGGGGATTTCCTCCTTATCCATCCCGATTCCCGTATCCGCAATACGGATGCCCACCTGTCCCTCTCTGACCAGAGCGTCCATCCTGACAGTTCCCTCCGGGGTGTACTTGAAGGCATTCTCAATAAAGATAAACAGCATCTGCTGCAAATGATCCCGGCTGCCGTTTACACCGATGCCCTCCAGGACAGAGAAGTCTCCTGTCTCCCATACAGCATTGCGGGGCAGATGCTGCGCCTTGCGCGCCGCTTCCTCGGCCACATCCCGGATCAGAATAGGCGCCTTCTTCATTTCGTTTCCCGCATCGGCCCTTGCCAGTGCCAGGAGATCATTCACCAGCCTGCTCATTCTGGCTGCCTCTCCGGAGATGTCATGCATAGCCTCCAGAGACATGGCCATCTTCTCCGGGTCCGTCAAAGCATGGCCGCTGGCAGAGCCTCCGGCGGAGCTCCACATTTTCTCCAGCAGATCCACGTTGCCACGGATGGTGGTCAGCGGAGTCCGCAGCTCATGGGACGCATCGGAGACAAAACGGCGCTGGGCCCGGTCCGATTCCTCCAGCACGCTGTAAGCCCCCTGAATTCGGCCCAGCATGCTGTTAATGGTGCTGGTCAGCCGGCCTATTTCATCCTCCGGCCCGTTATATTCAATCCTGACCCCTAGATCGGCGCCATTCTCAATCTGTTTGGCTGCTGTGATCACATTCTCAATGGGCCGCAGGGCCGTACGCGCCAGATACAAGCCGAGGGAGGATGCCAACAGGATGACAAATACGGAGAGAAATAACAAGGCAAGCCTCAGCGTATACAAATTATGGCTGATTTCATTGATGCTGACGACAATCTGCAGCACACCCGCCAGTCTCACTTCCCCATTATCCGAGAATTGCAGAGGCATGTTCAAAACCAGCAAGGGAAATCCGCTCATACTGTATACATAAAAGCTGGATTCTCCGGCTGCGAGCTTGTCTGTATTATAGGTTAAGGGCAGATATTCGTCGGTGGTATGCTGGACGACCTTGCCTTCCGTGTCCAGTGCTTGCATCACGTATCCCGGGTATTTGAACTGGTCTAAGGGAGGGAGGCGGATGCTGCTAAAAATCCATTTGCCGTTTACTTGAAAAGCAACCGGCTTAATCTGGGATTGTACCTCCATGCCCACCTGACGCATCTCGTCCTTTTTATTGTCCATGAGAATATAGGATGCGATAAAATAAAGCGAAACGCCGAACACCAGCAAGGTGACTGCCAGGATAGTGGAATACCACAGGGTCAGGCGCAGGCGGATAGACATGTTGATCAGGACTCTCCTCTCAAAACATAACCGGCGCCGCGGACAGTCTGAATAATCCGCTTGCCGCCGTACTCCTCCGTCTTCTGCCGGAGCAGGGCGATGTAGACCTCCATCACGTTGGATTCGCCGCTGTAATCATAGCCCCATACCTTCTCCATAATCACATCCCGGGAAAGCACTCGCCGGGGATTCATCAAAAACAGATGAAGCAGGTCAAATTCCTTGGTGGTTAAATCTATTCGTTGGCCGGACCGGAACACCTCCCGGGTGTCCATATCCAGAATGATATCTTCATATTGAATACGGTTGGTTTTCTGATCCGCTGATTCCGGGCCTTTGCGCCGGAGCAGCGCTCTGACTCTGGCCAACAGCTCCTCTAATGCAAAGGGCTTCACCAAATAATCGTCAGCTCCCAGATCCAGCCCCTTGACCCTGTCCGAAATGTCGTCCTTGGCGGTAAGCATCAGAACCGGTGTGGTGATCCCCCCGTCTCTGATCCGTCTGCACACCTCCCAGCCGTCCAGGCGGGGCATCATCACGTCCAGCACGATGACCTCCGGCTCATGCTCCAAAATCCGCTTTAACCCCTCCTGCCCATCCGGGGCGGTGACCACATCGTAGCCCTCGAAGGTCAAACTGCGCTTGAGCATGGAAGTGATTTTTTCGTCATCGTCGATAACCGTGATTTTATGCCGCATATCCCGCCAATCCTCCTGTGTACCGTAATTACTTTAGCTTTATCATATCAGAATCTCCCTGGACAGGAAAAGAAGCGGACCCGACGATGTTTTTCTCGCCAGAAGCCCGCTTCCCGCCGGTGTTTCCTTACTGCTATTGCTGTTGCTGCTGTTGCTGCTTCAGGTATTCGTTTTTGTCCGCAAGGGTGATCTCAATCGTCATGGCCTTGCCGTCGCGGATAATGCCGAAGCTGATCTTGTCGCCCACCTTCTTGGCTTGGATCTTGGCAACCATATCCGAGCTGTTGGTAACGGCTGCACCGTCCATAGTAGTCACTACGTCATACTTCTTCAGTCCGCTCTTGAAAGCAGGGGTACCGATGACGACATCCTGCACATAAGCCCCCTCTGCCTTATCCAGCTGCAGCTCCTTGACGGATTGGGCGTCCAGATCCGCTACATTGGCCAGAGTGGCACCGATAAAGGGAATAGGCTCCTTCGGAATTTCCACATTATTCTTCAGGCTGTCGATAACCTCGGAGATGGTGCTGGTCGGAATGGCGAAGCCGATGCCTTGCGCTTCCGCATTCACCGCCGTATTGATGCCCACGACTTCCCCGTTCATATTAAGCAGAGGACCGCCCGAGTTGCCGGGGTTAATCGAAGCATCCGTCTGAAGCAAGTGCTTGTAGTTCCGGGTGCCGCTGGTTTCCTGAATGGAAATCTCTCTTTCCTTGGCGCTGAGCACGCCAACGGTTACCGTATGCTCGAAGCCATAGGGATTGCCGATAGCTACCACCCAATCACCGATTTGCATGGAGCTGGAGTCGCCGATAGGCAGAATGGAGAAGTCCTTGGTTGTGCCGTTTTCAGTTGCAGGCTCAATCTTCAGCACGGCCAGGTCCAGATCAAAGCTGTTGCCCAGAAGCTTGGCGGTGAACGGCTTTTCGTAGCCCTCTACCGTTACCTGGATTTCTTCCGCACCTTCAATTACGTGCTGGTTCGTGATGATATAGCCGGATTTTTCAAAAATAAAGCCTGTTCCCATACCGGACTGCTGCTTGGTGCCTGCCTTGGGCTGCTGCTCCGACTGATCGCCGAAGAAATAACGGTAGAAGGGATCATTGTACAATGAAGAGCTGGATCGTTTGGTGGTGACGTAAGATTCAATCTTGACTACAGCCGGGCTGGATTGCTGGACAATGGCGGATACACTGCCCGGACGGCTGATGTCATAAGCGGCTGCCACATTACCGGAGCTGGACGATGATCCGTTGCTGCTGCTTTGGGCTGCCGCCACCGGACTTCCGTAGGAAGCGCCTGTATTTCCTCCGGAGAATAAGTTCATCCGGTCTGAAGCAAACATCAGCGAGCTGACCACCAAGGCGCCAGCCATAAAGGCTGCGAACATCCCCTTTGCCGAGGAGCGTTTTCTGGGCTGGTTCACCTGCCAGTTTTTGTTGTTTGCCTGCTGCTGGCTGTCCGCCGGCTCCTGGGCATACGGATAAGGGCGGAGAGGCTTGGGTGCTGTCACCTCTACAGGCTCTGCGGATGAATAAGCCGATGCCTGGCGCTCCTCGGGATATTCATCCTGGGAAGCAGATTTATATGGACCGTATGAATAATAATAGGAAGGACGGTCCTGCTTGTTGTCTTCACGCTCACGGTTATGCTCATCCTGAGAGGGCTTGAAGAAATCACTGTAGTCTTTTTTGTTGTCTTCCATTTTGAATGTCCTCCTTTACATCTCATTGGTATAAGTTGTAGTAGAATAATGTTTTGTTCTTATGTATTTATAATGCACTTGCAACCTTAATCAAACCTTAAAAAGAATTTAATCCAAGATAAAAAAAGTGCTTTTTGTGCAGAAAAATGGTCTATCTGTTTTGTCCTGCCGAAAAAAGCCGGCCCCTGCTTAAACGCGAACAGGTCCGGCTCTTTCGTTCCCCCAAAAGTGACGAGAAGCTCTGTAGTATATTCCGGGTATTTTTGGGGGAGCCCCCATTTAAGACCTCCCCAAAAAGGGACGGGAAGCTCTGCAGCACGAGCTCCCGACTATCTATAGGATGGACAAAGGAGAAGTCTTTTAGACTTCCCCTCATCGGACTACTTATGAACGGCTGCCCTCTGCCAAGCCCTTTCTGTGGGCATAGATAGCCAGCTGGGTTCTGTCCTCCAGGGCACATTTCATCAGCAGGTTGCTGACATGGGTTTTTACCGTTTTGATACTGATATGCAGCTCGTCGGCGATATCCTTATTGGACCTTCCATCGGCGATCAGGAGAAGCACTTCCTTCTCCCGGACGGTGAAGCCCTCCTCATCATTCTGCGCTGTACGCTGCCGGAGACCGCGGGTCAGCGCCTGGGAAACCTCAGACACCAGAATGGGCATGCCTCTCGCCGCCCCTTCAATCACCTGGATCAGCTGATCCGCCTGAATGGTCTTCAGCACATAGCTGATGGCGCCGGCCTCAATGGCCTTCACCACCATATCCTCCTCCAAAAAGCTGGTCAGCATCACTACTTTAATAGAAGGATACCGTTTAAGCACCTCGGCAGTGGTTTCGATCCCGTTCATGCCGGGCATCATCAGATCCATCAGCGCCACATGGGGAAGACCCTCTTCCCCCTCCGCGGACAGCTTTTCCAGAAGCTTCAAACCCTCGGCCCCGCTGCCGGCTTCACCAATCACCCGAATCCGGGGCTCCATGAGCAAATACGTTTTTAAACCAAGCCTCACCATATCATGATCATCAATGATCATTACCCGGATCAAATCCTCACTCAAGCCTCTTCACCGCTTTCTGTTTCAACGAATTTAGGAATATGAATATGTACAGCCGTTCCGGCTCCAGGCTTGCTGCGGATTTCCGCATCGCCGCCCAGCCGTTCGGCCCGCTCCCGCATAGTGGCCAGACCATAGGAGGACCGCTTCTCCATGTTAGGCTCAAAACCGACACCATCGTCCTCAATCTGCAGGACATACTGGCTGCCGGCATCATAGAGAACTAGCGAAACCCGACCGGCCTTGGCATGTTTAACCACGTTAGCCATGCCCTCCTGAATGATCAGGAACAGCTGATATTCAATGGCCTCCGGCAGCTCATCCGGCAGGGCAATCTCCAGCTTGCCCTTCAGGCTGTTCTGGTTGCAATAATCGGGGAACCACTTGCCCAGTGCTTCCTCCAGGGTCTGCTCCTCCAGCTCCAGCGGCCGCAATTGGGCAATCAGGCTGCGCATCTGCCGCTGGGCATGATGGGACATGGTCACCAGCTGCTCCACCACCATCCGCGCTCCCTCCGGATTGATCTCCAGCAGCTTAGGCAGCGAAGAAGCGGACATATGGATAGCGAACAGCTGCTGGCTTACTGTATCGTGCAAATCCCGGGCCAGCCTGCGGCGTTCCTCCAGCACTGCATCCTGGCTGGACTGCATATTGCGGATAACATCCGCCGAACCCTCCTGCTGCAGGAGCCGCAGCCTGCTTTCCAAGGAAGCCGCCATGGTATTGAAATCCTGGTAGACCCCGCCAAACGGATCTCCAGTTAATACATCCAGACGTTCCCCCAGATTGCCCTTAGCGATCTGCTTGATGGAGAGCTGAAGGGCATCTACTTTCCGTTGATAGCTTCTGGCAACAAAATACCCCACTATCGGGGCAATAAGAATAATCAATATAATATATTCCACCCACAAGCCTGCGCCGGGCGCCTCCATATGGGTGGACAGATAGAACCATCCGCCCACCCCCAGGAGCATCGTCCCCACACTGGCAGCCAAGAAATAGATAGGCAGAAGCCATTTCAGATTATTCAGCCGTTTGCGCATACGTCCCATGCCTCTTTTCAATATTACACCCTAAAACGTTAGCCGACTCTTTTGACGGTGATGTCTCCGATGAACATGCTGACGGTCAGGTGAATCTTTTTGTCCGCTTCCGCATAATTACGGGAATCGTATCTCATATTCCGGAACATCCCGCCCTCATGCCGGTCCAGCACACGCATGTCCCCGATTAAAGCAGAGGCGGTAACGCTGATCTCCAGCTGAATGTCATTGGGCACAAACACCTTCACATCCCCAATGAATGCGGACACTGTCAGTCTGGTTTCTCCCATGGGTATGCTGGCCTTGGTCAAATCGATCATGGTATCTCCGATGAAGTGGGAGATATTCATGGGCTCCAGCTGCCAATAATCCCTGCCTAAGTAGATATCTCCGATAAAATTGGAGCGTTCGACAGGCTCCTTGCCACCATGGTCCCAGGAATCCTCCCATTCTTCTTTCGGCGGCGCCTGCCAATTTCCTTCCGAATAGGCCTTTCGGGATTCATGATTTTCTTTTGGGCTTGGGGCGCCGATTCCCGCCTCAGATGCCAATGGAAACAGATCCTCTCCCAGCTTCTTGACTACCCGCTCATGAAATACCTGATCCAGATCCTGCTCAATTTTCCGCGAAAATGAAGGGTCAAACGGGGGAATCTCCTCCTCCACGGGTTCGCCGTGAGAGTGATGTCCGGCGCCGGCGCTGTGATTCTCATGGCGGCGGCTTCTCCGCTCATCCCGCTCCTGCCTTCTCCGGTCCCGTTCCTCCTGGCGCTCTTGACGGAGCGTGGCCTTGCGCTCTTCCCGCTTCCGGTCCGACCCTTTTGTCAACATGTTTAAGCCCATCATAATGAGCACAGCCGGAATGGCAAACTGCCAGATATCCATTTCTGTCACAAACGCAACACCCAGATTCCGCAGCAGAAAATACACACCCAGCAGCATCACGAAAATATTCCATATGCCGCCGTGGCCCGTTCTGGAGGCCATACCGTGAAGCCCGGCCCAAATCAGGAAAACCGGCCAATAGGTCACTGCAATATCAGCAAGATCGATATCAATGATATTTTGCTGGTTCAGCAGAAACAGGATACCCGCGGCTATAAAGAACAGTCCCCAAAAGGATTTATTAATAAAGTGCCGATTCATATCTATACCCCCACGCTCCATGCTGTATAGCTATAGTGTAGCCGTTTTTACATGAACAGAAAAGAGGCGGCGGGAGGAGCTCTTCTCAGTCCCGGGACGGAGGCGCACTTTCATCCAAATAAAAAGGAAGAGAGCAGCGTCTCTTCCCTGGAAAGCAAGCCGTTACCTATTTATTCGCTTTTTCGGAAGCGCCTTTGGAGGGTTTGCTTATATTCTTCACGGAGATTTCATCCGCGAATTCAGCATTGTCCTGGGGTGCCCGTTTGCTTTTGCTGTTTTTGGCCATGGAAATCACCTCCTCGCCATTCGTATTATGGGATGGAGTTATTCTTTTTATGTAACCGGCTCCCTCCGAATTTTCGAATTTTTGCATTCTTTATGATAAACTTAATCTTACGTTAGAATGAATATTTAAGGGAGGGCTCACATGAAATACCGCACATTGACGGGGACCGATTTACGGGTATCGGAGGTTGGATTCGGCGTTTGGTCGGTGGCCACAACCTGGTGGGGAGTCAAGGACCGGAGCTTCGGCGTACGGCTTCTGCAGGAAGCCCTGGATATGGGAATTACCTTCTACGATACGGCGGATACTTATGCTCTGGGTGAAGGGGAAACCATTCTGCACGAGGCGTTTCAGGGCAAGCGGGACAGGCTTGTGATCGCCACCAAGTTCGGATACGACATCTACAGCCAAAAAGGCGAGCGCAAGGGTTTTTCGGAAATGCCGCAGCTGTGGACCCCGGAGCATATCCGTTATGCCTGTGAGCAAAGCCTGCGCCGCTTGGGCACAGATTATATTGACCTGTACCAGCTGCATAATGTCCGCCAGGAAACCCTGCAGGACGATGCGGTTTTTGAGACCCTGGACCGCCTGAAGGAGGAAGGGAAAATCCGGGCATACGGCCCTGCGCTGGGTCCGGACATCGGCTGGCATGATGAAGGCTTATGGGCCCTTGAACACCGCAAGGGAATGGCGATGATGCAGGTGATCTACAATTTAATGGAGCAATGGCCAACCAACCGGTTCCTGCAGCCTGCCAGCGATAACGGAATCGGCCTGATCGTCCGGGTACCCCACGCCTCAGGCTTATTGGATGGCTCCTACAATCCGGAGAAGCATTATGACAAGTCGGATCACCGGAACCACCGCAAGCATGACTGGATGGGCCGCGGGCTTCAGGCCGTGGAGAAGCTGGGCTTTTTGTACGGGCCGGAAGCAGGCCGCACCATCGGCCAGGCGGCGATTCTCTTCTCCCTGTCCTCACCGGTTGTAGCCTCCGTGCTCCCCAATATTACCTCAGAGCAAAGCCTGAAGGAGTTTGCCGGGGCTGCGGACTGTCCGCCGCTGACGCCAGTCGAGCTGGCTGAAATTAAGCGTTTGTGGGAAACCGAGCTTATGACGCTGTTGGACCAGCCTTACGCCGACAGCCAGAACAAGCCTATCCCCGTTGCAGCACCGGCCTCCCAGACCTAGTCGTGGCACACATCCGGGGCGGCCTCGAAGCGCGTTGTTGCTTGCACCCCGCCTTCGCTTAATGGAAGAGCCTATGCTGAAACTGCTTTTGAGCGGGAAGAACAGATGCCCAAATGCAAAAGTGCAGTTATTTTATGGCTCAATTCCCTGGATGGGGGTCAAAATGCAAAAGTGCAGTTATTTCCTGTGAATTCCACCCGTTAGGCGGTTTCTGCGAAAAATAGATGCATTTTTGCAGGATAGAAGGGTAAAAGAGGGATTACGAGCAAAAATAACTGCACTTTTGCAGGATAGCACAGGCCAACAGGAGCTTTCAGACGGTCTCTTGAAGAGTCAGGGAATGAAGAAAACGATCACAAGCCATAAACAGACTTAGCCTTGTCATCTAATGCGGGGCTCTGTCAGTCCCGCCGCGGAATAGCGCTTCCAGTTTACCGGCTGTGAGCCGCGTGCTAAACTTATGCATGAACATGACAGACGCCAAGCAGGCGCTGCGGTATCCCGTCCGGGAGCTGCGGCGCCTTTTTTTGCGTTAACACAATTCTCACAGCACTGCGCATGTTCCGACAGGAGACTATACGCAATTGTCAGATAAGGGGGGAGAAGGTATAATGGGGTCACAATCCCCAACAAGGTAAACCGGAGGGATGCCATGAGCGAGCAAGTATTAACACAAATTCTGGAGCAGCTGCAAATGCTGCATAAGGGACAAGAGCAGACTCACCAGCGCCTGGATAAAGTAGATGCCCGACTGGAGAGAGTAGAAGATCGTTTGGACAGAGTTGAGCTGCGGCTTGACCAGTTGGATGCCCGGCTGGGACAGGTTGAGGTAAGGCTGGATAAGGTTGAGGGCAAGCTGGGACACGTGGAAACACGGCTGAACAAGGTAGAAGTCCAGTTGATTCAATTGGACTCCCGACTGAGCCAAGTAGAAGCATTGGCGGCTGATATTCCCCTTATCCGCAGAGCCGTTCTGGAAACGAATGAGGATGTCAAACGTTTTGAGCTGCACCTCCAGAAGAATGATAGCGACATCGGCAATCATGAATACAGCATCAAGATCATCCACTATGACCAGTTAAAGCTTCATACCGAAATCGAAAAATTAAAGAACCGTTAAAAAATAATAACCGCCAGGATAAGCCTTACGGCCTTCCTGACGGTTTTTTTGTAATTAGGAATTAGTCCAACAGCTGTTCGGTTGTATAGCCGGCTTTTTGAAGCTCTTTAAGAACACCGGTGTCTCCGAACAGGTGACCCGCACCCACAACCACAAAGTAGCTGTGGCCCGCTGTATCACCCAGATATTTTTCTACTGCGTGGAACATATTCTTATTGCGCTCATCCCAGAAAATCCGGTTAAATTCGCTGGCGCCGGCTTCCGCTTCATTGGAGCGGGCAATCAGCTTGCCGAAATCCTCCGCATCCCCTGTGCTCCAATAGTGCAGCAGAGACTGCATCATCTGCGTTTGGGCATTGGCCGCCTCCGCGCCGCTCTCTGCGCCTGCTTGACCGTCCGTCTGCCCTTCGCTTGCCTTCAGGGTTTCCAGCAAAAATTCCTCCTGCAGCTTAGGATCGAAGGAATCAAACATATCCACCTGGAACTTAATACCCTCCACCTGCAAAACAGATTTTTGCGTTTTAGCCGCTTCCGACAGGAAGTAAATGTCGAGCCCCAGGTTTGCGCTGTACGAGGCTTCGGACAAGCTGAGATTCTGCAGCAGCAGGGCCGCATACCAAGGCTTCAGCGTATTGTACACATCCTCGGTTAGGCCTGCCTTCTCCATCTGCTGTGCAAACAGCTTGTAGGTTTCCGCAGACACATGCTTGTCCAGGGTAGTGCCGTCGGAGAATACAGCCTTCTCGCTCATATACTGGATGCCTTCCGGATCCTGGGTCACATCCGCTTCCACTGCCAGGTAGGATGAACCTTCATAGGCGTCTTTAATCAGGTTGTCCAGAGGGTAGATGCTGATATCACCGATATGGATGGAGCCCAGAACATAAACAGGGCTTTTACCGCCGGATACCTTCCACACCAGACCCTTGGAGGCAGTATTGCTTTCCTGGAGAACAAACTCATAGGTTCTGTACGTCAGGGAGAGAAGCTGCTCCCGGGTCAGAGTGTCCGCCAGGTTCAGGCTTCCATCCTGCTTGCCCTTAAGGATGCCGTGATCGGCTATGTACCGGACTGCTTCTGCTATGTTTCCGGCAAGAGCATCCAGCTCGGGATAGAGGGTGGTTTTGCCGGTTACCGGCTTAACCTGGGGCAGGCTCTCCCGGATGGCCGCATAGAGGACAACTGCCGCGTCCTGACGGGTCGCATCAGCTCCGGATAACTCAGCAGCAGGTGCTTGCGCCTGGCCATAAACCGCTTCTGTGGCCGATGCTGTGCGTACGGCAAGCTTATGCTGAAGCGACAAGCCGGCGGCATTCAGTTCACCGACAGTGGCCGGGGCTTGATAATCGGCAAAAAGCTGCTCTGCCGCCAGTTGGTGAAGCTTGGTGTATGCCACATCCTCCATTGCCCATACACTGGGTGTGCTTGCCGCCGCCTCCGCCTCCACAGAGGTTCCTGCTGCACCATAGGCCGGCAGGACAGGCAGTGCCAGCGTCAATACTAACGCCAGCCACGATGTACGTGTCTTCTGAAGAAAATTCATACTCCATCTCCTTTTTTTGTAGTCCTTCTATTCTTGCACACCCCCGCCTGGGTGACAAGCCGAAATCGACACAAAAAAGCTCCGTCTCCCTATGCCGGGGACCGGAGCGTTGTTTTGGAGTACAGCTATTCCTTGCGGCCCAGATCCGCCAGCAGGTCCAGTGATTTCTCCACCGGAACAGCATCGGCCGCATTGTTCAGATCATTCATCATGGCTTCGGTCACTCTGCCGCTGCCCTTGCGGAGCACCAGCACCTTCACCTTGCGTTTGCCCCATTGCTCATAAACCTGCTGCTTCGTGACAAAATAAAGATCTATCTTATGTCCTTTGATTGCTCCGCCCGTATCCGCCACCACGCCAAATCCATACCCCGGAATATACATAATGGTTCCAATAGGGAATATTGCCGGATCTGCGGCTATCGTGGAGAAATCGTCCTTGCGGACCTTTACGCCGGAATAAGTAATGCCATATTCAGGGTGGCCCGGAGATTTCCCGGTGGACTCCTTGCCGGCGGTATAGCCGGTAGCCACTACCTCCACCATCTCTATATGATCCGGATCCACATCCTCCAAATGGGAGGTCCGGATATGCTCCAGCACTTCTTTAACCAAAGCGGCTTCACTCTGTTCAGAAGCAGTGCTGCCTGCTGCGGAACCGGTCTGCTGCGCCGCCCCTCCGGTTTGTTTTGCGGCTGCCGGACTCCGGGTGGGTCCTGCGGTAAGGTGGACAGCTTCCGCCCTGGCCTCCCCCAAGGGGGCTGCGGCGGCATCCATTCCCATCTCCTGGAGAATATTGCCGGTATTGCTGTTTGGAAGCAAACACGTGACCACGCTGATCCAAAGAACCAACAATCCCGTACGCTGCACCAAACTGACTAACCTGCCATCGCTCATGTAGTGATATACCCTCCCCTGATAATGAAGGTTGCCCTGAAAATCATTGTCCTATCCGCAGGCAAACTTCGCTTATACGGTTCCCAGAATCAGGAGGGTTATGCATGCCTGGGGCAAAAAAAAGAAAAAGCGCAGATTCTGTGCGCTTTTCCTTGACCATAATTGTTCAACCTATTTATTCGGTTTTGGTTTTAGTGGCAATATCCGCAGTGATCAAAGCCACCACGTCATCCAGGCTCATCGCACCCTTATCTACACCGCCGCGCATCCGCACGGAGAGGGTACCGCTGTTGGCTTCATTTTCGCCGCATACCAGCATGTACGGGATTTTCTCCAGCTGTGCTTCACGGATCTTGTAGCCCAGCTTCTCGTTGCGTTGGTCCGCTTCAGCACGGATGCCTGCCTCTGCCAGCTTCTCATTGCAAGCTGCCGCATACGCTTCGAAAACCGGGGACACCGGAATAACACGGGCCTGCAGCGGTGCCAGCCAGGTGGGGAAGGCGCCTGCAAAGTTTTCAAGCAGGTAAGCGGTCATCCGTTCCATCGTGCTGATAATGCCCCGGTGGATAACCACGGGACGGTGCTTCTGGCCGTCGTCGCCGGTGTATTCCAGCTGGAACCGCTCAGGCAGCAGGAAGTCCAGTTGGGCGGTGGAGAGGGTTTCTTCCTTCTTCAACGCGGTTTTGATTTGCACATCCAGCTTGGGGCCGTAGAACGCCGCTTCCCCTTCTGCTTCATAATAAGGAAGCCCCAGCTCCTCAACCACTTCCTTCAGCATACGCTGGGAGGTTTCCCACATTTCATCGTTGGGGAAATATTTCTCGGTATCCTTGGGATCCCGGTAGGACAGGCGGAAGCGGTATTCCTTGATGCCGAAATCCTCGTACACCCGGCGGATCAGGTTCACAACCCGTGCGAACTCTTCCTTGATCTGGTCAGGGCGGCAGAAGATATGGGCGTCATTCAGGGTCATGGCGCGGACGCGGTGGAGACCGGTCAGAGCGCCGGACATTTCGTAACGGTGCATCATCCCCAGCTCGGCTACACGCACCGGCAGATCCCGGTAGCTGCGCATGTCGCTCTTGTAGACCATCATGTGATGGGGGCAGTTCATGGGACGCAGCACATATTCCTCATTGTCCAGCGCCATTGGCGGGAACATGTCCTCCTGATAGTGGTCCCAGTGGCCGGAGATTTTGTAGAGCTCCACATTGCCCAGAACGGGAGTGTACACATGCTGGTACCCGAGACGCTCCTCCAGGTCCACAATGTACCGCTCCATGGTGCGGCGGAGCTTGGCGCCGTTAGGCAGCCACAGGGGAATACCCTGGCCCACTTCCTTAGCAAAGGAAAAAATCTTCAGCTCCTTGCCAAGCTTCCGGTGATCCCGCTTTTTGGCTTCCTCCAGATAGTGGAGATGCTCGTCCAGCTGTGTTTTTTTGTTGAAGGCAGTGCCGTAAATCCGCTGCAGCATCTTGTTCTTGGAATCACCGCGCCAGTATGCGCCTGCCAGGCTGAGAAGCTTGAATATCTTGATTTTACCTGTGGAGGGAACATGGGGGCCGCGGCAGAGGTCGAAGAACTCGCCTTGGTCATAAATAGTGATGACCGAGTCCTCAGGCAAATCGCGAATCAATTCCAGCTTGAGAGGATCATTCAGCCCGGTATAGATGGACAGCGCTTCTTCACGGGAGACCTCTCTGCGGGTTACAGGCAGATTTTCCTGTACGATCCGCTCCATTTCCTTTTCGATTCTGGCGAAATCCTCGGAGGAAACGGGTGTTTCCAGGTCAATGTCATAATAGAAGCCGTCCTCAATAACCGGCCCGATGCCCAGCATCACATGCTGATCCTTGAATACACGCTTAATGGCCTGGGCCATCAGGTGGGCGCAGCTGTGCCGGAGCACCTCTAGCCCTTCCTCAGAGTCGCCAGTAATAATGGCTACCTCAGCATCATCATTCAGCGCGGTTGCCAAGTCTACAACCTTGCCGTTCACCTTACCGGCCAGGGCATTCTTCTTCAAACCGGAGCTGATGGATTCAGCCACTCCCTCAATCGTGGTTCCCTTGGGATACTCCCGGACTGCCCCATCGGGTAGAGTCACTATAACGTTATCGATGCCAGTTGCGTTTGCCATGTGCTTGTCCCTCATTTCCAATTAATTGTAAGCATACAAAAAAACGCACATCATCCCTGAAGGGACGAGTGCGTCAGCTCGTGGTTCCACCCTAATTCAGCAGCCTGCAGCTATTTTCCGTAGGGAAAAGCGGCAGTTGCCCTCTTATGTCATCCGGTAACGGGAATGCCCCGGCAGAATATACACATGCTCCTCCGCCCGGTTCTTTCGTAGCAGGGAAACAACCTTCCATTCTGCAGCTCGCAAAGGGGTAAGCCAATGATTATTGCCGGAAGAAGCTTACAGCCAAGGCTTCTCTCTCTGTTCCGTAAACCAGGGGCCCATGTCTTTGGTCAGCACCAAACATATTTCATATTATAAAACAACCCTTCCGCGCAAATCAAGGGGACAATTTATCCTGCTGCTCCAAAGAAGCGGATATGGCTTCACAGGATCTGCAAAGCCCGCAGATCTCCGTGCGGTTTTCGAAAATTTGGGTTAATGTCTTAATCACCGGCAGCTCCGGTTCACGGGTATGGATGCAGATTCTCTCGGGGGCAATGGTCAGGAGAGAACTGACAATCATATCCTCCAAATTGTAGTCCTTATCCATAAACTCCACTTTATAGCTGGTGTCCAGCTTTTCCGTATCGATGGGCTGCATCTCGCTGTCCAGCAGGAGAAAGCTGTGTCCGCCCTGGTGAATAATATGGGCCAAGGGCATCTTGGAATCCTGAACATACACAAAATAGCGGAGAAGCGAAATAAACTCCTTGTATTGCTGGTCCATCAAATATTCATCGGAGGCATATTCCAGCATCTCCTTCAGTTCAGCCCCATACCGGTTCAACCGGAACCGGAAAAAACCGTTCAGATCCAGTGTAGAGCCGGGACGAAGACAGTCCGCCAAATCCTGGACCAACAAGCTGCGCTTCCGCGCCTTCCCGGGAGAGCTTTCCGTCAAAGCCGCGGGGGCAAAGTCACTTGTATTCTCCAATTGCCTGCAATATGCAAGGATTTCTTCTCTTTCCCCTTCGGAATAACGCTTGTCTTTTCGGATCAGTCGGCGAAGCAGTTCCTCTTCGCATTCGTCCACAATGAAATCAGCCAGGACCTGTCCCACTGCTTCCGGCCATTGCTGCAGACTCTTTGCCCCTTTTCCCAATCCCTTGGTTCCGCCGAAAAACTCCAGAACAATCTCCGTATAACCCGGATACCGGCGGTACTCCAATGCTGTATTCAGCAAAGTTGAACCCATGCTGGCTGTCATGCGGTCATGCAGGTTCTGGCTGAGCAGGGCGGGATGATCCGCTACCCGGATGGTCAATGATTTCATTATGCGCTCACTCCCTTCCCAAGTGCTGTATTTTACGCATGTTCTTGTCAGGGACTCCCCCTTACTCTTGGGGGATATTGTTGGGGACTGTTTGTTAAGTATATGCCCCAAGGTTGGGGATATACGAACAACAATCTGGAAGGAAGGGCGCTGCTTCCCATAAAAGCAGACGCAAAAGCGCATGATGAGCATAAAAAAACCAGCCGCAAGGGCTGGTCGTATGGTCAGGAATGCTTATGCTCTTTTTCTTTGTTGCCCTCATCCGTCTTTTTCTTATCATCAGCGGGTTCCGGCACCTTGCAGCTGTCACAAATCCAGTGCTCGCCGATATCGCCTTCACCGTTGACCTTGCCGCATGCGTCGCATGTAATCATAAATACCTGTTTCTCCTTTAATGGGGAAGTTTTAGGAAACCTTCGAAACCCCAGCCACCTCAAGCGCCTGATCGCCAAGCACATCCAAGTACCGGTTCAGGCAATAGCAAAGATAATCCTTTTTGCAAATACCGCAGGGTACGGTATACAGCCGGTTAATGTGGGTTGCCTTCGGCTCCCCTGTTTCAGGGTTGCGCTCAAAGGTGATCCGGCAGCGGTTGCGGTCCGACAGTACGGCCACAATCTCGAAAAATCCGTTATTCTTATTCTCGCTTACAATTTCCGCTTCCACAACTTTTGCTTGGTACGCCATCATCGTCATCCCTTCAATTTTCCTTACTTCCTAGTATTCCTAATTTTGCATGACAAAATCCCTGTCCACCTTGGCTTCGTCATCAAACATCCGCAGAATGTCATACCGCGTGTTCCGTTGGGCCGGAGTTTTACCTGTTTCCCGGATCAGCTGCACCAAAAGCTCAATATTCACTTTATGTGTTGCTCCCGCGGCAGAAACCACATTCTCCTCCATCATGGTGCTTCCGAAGTCATCCGCTCCGTAGGACAAGGACAGCTTGCCGATTTCCGGTCCCATGGTGACCCATGAGGATTGGAAATGGGGGACATTATCCAGCATCAAGCGGCTTATAGCCAACGTCTTCAGATATTCCTCCGGCGTGGCCCGTTCCTTCTTGAGATTGGTATTATCCGGCTGGAAGGTCCATGGGATAAAGGCCAGAAAACCGGCTGAAGGATATTGGTGTACAATACAATCATCCTGGGCATCCCGGATGCGAAGAAGATGCAGTGCCCGCTCCTCCATGCTTTCCCCGAAGCCGATCACCATCGTAGCGGTGGTGTTCATCCCCAGCCGGTGAGCTGTCTGCATCACGTCCATCCAATCCCGCCATGAGCCCTTCAGCCGGCTGATCTTCCGCCGGGTCCGGTCATCGAGAATTTCAGCTCCACCGCCTGGCAGAGAGTCCAGTCCGGCTTCCTTCAGCTGGCGGACCACCTCCTCCAGCGTCAAGCCCCCGGAGACTTCCTTCATCTTCAGGATCTCCGCAGGTGAAAAGGAATGCATGGTTATATCAAAACGCGATTTAATCCCCTTGAGCAGGTCCGTATAATACGAGAATGGCAGGTTGGGGTTGGTGCCGCCCTGCATCAGAATTTCTGTGCCGTCCACATCCACTGTTTCCTGAATCTTGCGGAAAATGGTTTCATCCGGCAGCACATAGCCCTGATCGCTGTCTACCGAGCGGTAAAACGCGCAAAACCGGCAATACACGTCGCAGATGTTGGTATAGTTGATATTCCGGCCGACCACAAAGGTGGTTACCGGCTCCGGATTCCAGCGTTTCATCACTTTGTCAGCAGAAGCCCCTATCTTCTCCACTTGATCGGACTCGAAGAGGCTTACGCATTCCTCCACACTGATTCGTCCTCCGGCTTCCGCTTTGTGAAGTATCCTGTCAATGGACATGCGTTCTCCCCCCGCTGTTAAGGGCCTGTCTTCAAACCCGCTCGGAGCTTGAAGACACACCCTAAAGTTTCCTATCTATCTTATCATAGTTGCCATATAAAAGCATCCCGCCCGGCAGTCGGGAAGGATGCTCTATGTAAGGTTTTTTTATTTATTGGCCGGAAGCTGCTTTACGCATATGTATAATTTTTTCCTTGAGGCTCTGGAACTGGATCACATTGCGGCCGTGCTCGAAGGGCTGCGGTCTGGCGAAATAATAGCCTTGACCCATATGCACCTGGTTCTGCAGCAGTACATTGGCTTCTTCCTCACGTTCCACTCCTTCGGCAATCACCGTACAATTGATGTTCTCGGCAAAATACAGAAGTGACCGGAGCATGGCTTGTTTCACCGCTTCCCTGTCAATATTGCGGATTACCGACTTATCAATCTTGATGATGTCGGGGATCAGCTCAGAAATGGACTGGAGACTGGAGTAGCCGGAACCAGCATCATCCACCGCAAACCGGAAGCCCTGAGTGCGATAGGAGCGGACTATACTGGCCATCTGCTCGAAATCATTAATGGAATGACGCTCTGTAATTTCAAATATGATTTGCGAGGAGTCCAGCCCGGAGAGCTTAAGCTGCTCCAGAAGCCGCCCGAGA
>JAQSYT010000306.1 GCA_029256065.1 Paenibacillaceae bacterium | reverse complement strand
TTGGCGTTGTAAGCGCCAAGCCATAATCTGAATATTCCGTCTAGTGAGCAACAGTGCCCTTTGGACTCCTTTTGTTACATTTGATGCAACGCCAGTGCGGTGACAGCCGCTATTTCCGGCAAAACGGCTGGATTGGTGCCCGTTTGGCCCAAATAAGGGCGCCCACTTCCGTTAGATTCTGGAACACCCGTTTTTTAGCTAAATAACGGCTGTGGCTTCCGTTAGATTTCCCCACCGCCGGCAGCTGCCCACCTGAACTCTAATAGGGCCCTCGGGACTCTGTTGGACTCTACTAGTCTCTTCTGGGACTCTCTCACTCCCGCTCCGCTCAAGCCTCTACCCCTTCACCGACCCTACCATGGCTCCCTTGGCAAAATGCTTCTGCAAAAACGGGTACACCATGAGGATCGGCGCCGTGGAGATAATGACCGCCGCCATCTTCAGCATCTCCGATGGAGGCGGCACCGCCAGCTGATCTGCCTCCAGCTCCGTGCTGGTGGCGTTCACCAGCATACTGCGGAGCAGCACCTGGATGGGCCACTTGGCGGAATCATTGAGGTACAGAAGCGCCGAGAAGAACTGGTTCCAGTAGCCCACGGCGAAAAACAGCCCGAAGGCGGCCATGGCCGGCAAAGACAAGGGCAGAATGATCTGCGTCCAGGTCCGCAGCTCACCGCAGCCGTCTATGGCTGCCGCCTCTCCCAGCTCCTGGGGGAGTCCATCGAAGAAGCTTTTCATCAGGAGCACATTCCAGCCGCTGGACAAGCCGGGAATGATCAAGGCCCACAGGCTGCCGATGAGCCCCAGCTCCCGGACCAGAAGATAGTGGGGAATGATTCCCGGACTGAACAGGATGGTCAGCAGCACCATCACCATCAGCACCCGCCGTCCGCCCATCCGCCGCTGGGACAGGGTATAGGCAAAGGACGAGGATACCAACAGACTGCATATGGTGCCCACTACAGCCAGAAAGGCGCTGTTGCCCACCGACCGCACAAACGCCTTGGTGGACAAGAGATACCGGTACGATTCCACGGACCAGTGTTTGGGAAACAGCATCAGCTTGTTCTGGAGATACTCCGCCGGATCGGCGAAGGAGATGACCAGCACATAATAGAACGGAAAAAATGCGGCTGCCGCCAGCAGCCCCAGAATCAGGCCGTTTACCAGCTGGAACAAACGGTTTCCCCAGGTTTTTTCCATTGCGTTCACCTCCGGTTGCAAAAAATTCAATGTTGTCCGTTATGACGGGCAGCGTGTTAGAACACGCCTTCCTCGCCCACCTTTTTGGCCAGACGGTTGGCCAGCAGCACCAGCACCAACCCGGTCACGGATTTGAACAGGCCCACAGCTGTGCTGTAGCTGAACTCCCCCCGCTGGATGCCCGTGCGGTAGATGTACGTATCGAATACCTCAGCCACCTGAGAAACCACACCGTTATACATGAGGAAAATTTGTTCAAAGCCCACATCCATCAGGTCCCCCAGCCGCAGAATCAGCAGGATCACAATGACACTGCGGATGCCCGGCAGGGTCACATGCCACATCTGGCGGAAGCGCCCCGCCCCATCCATCCGGGCGGATTCATAAAGCAGGGGATCGACCCCCGCAATAGCCGCCAGAAAAACAATGGTGCCCCAGCCCATTTCCTTCCAGACGGACTGCAGCGTGATCATAATCCAGAAGGCATCCGGGTTGGTCAGCACATCGATCCGCTCCATGCCCCAGGACTCCAGCAGGCCGTTCACCAGCCCCTCCCCCTTGGCGAACAGGAGGAAGGTCAGGCTGGCGATAATAACCCAGGACAGGAAGTGGGGCAGGTAAATCACCGACTGGATGAACCGCTTGTAGGCGGTGCTGCGCAGCTCGTTCAGCATCAGGGACAATATAATCGGCAGCGGGAAAAAGAAGACCAGATTCAAAAGATTAATGGCCATGGTATTGCGGAACAGCAGGGCAAAGTCCGGGTTGGAGAAGAACCGGGTGAAATGCTCCAGCCCCACCCAAGGACTGTTCATCATGCCGCTGAAGGGGGAATAATCCTGAAAGGCGATGAGTATCCCCCACATGGGCACGTATTTAAACACAATGAAGAAGATAATTCCAGGTAATGCCAAAAGATAGAGGGAACGGTTCCGCCTCCAGCTTCGCAGGGCCCGCTTCCACCAGACGGGCACGCCGGGAGTCCCGGAGAGGCTGCGGTTCTGCCCCGCCTCCTCTCCGCCGGATGCGCTGCCGCGCCGTACCTCCGCGTTGCTGCCAAGCCGGCTTACCGGCTCATTGATCTGTTCCACGGCGCTCGCCTCCCTCCGTTCACTTGCCGATCCGCTTCTTGTAGGCGTCCGTCATTTCCTTCACCATCTGCACCACTTGGGGATCGTTCTGGTTCTTCGTGACGAAGTCATCCCATGCCGTAATCGGCTCCCGGCCTACAATAATCTTGCTCTTCAGATCCTGGATCTTCTTCTCCAGATCCGGCAGCAGCTTCTGGGCGGTAGGCGAATACAGGCCCACGGAGATATTGGCTACACTGGTCTGACGGCGGGTGGCCTCGGATTTTTCAAAGTTGGCGTAGGCGTCTGTTTCCTCCTGGGTAAGCGTCCGTGGTTCTTCGATTGGATTGAGAATATTCACAATCTGGTTGAAGTCGGAGGAGTTGCTGTTCTTCAGCTTATCCGCATCGGACACCTTTTTGCCGTCTACCACCTGGTAATGGATGCCCTCCACGCCAATCTTGTGAACCTGGTTCACCTCCGGCTTCATCCAGGTGTCGATAACCCGGAGAATGCCCTTAACCTTGGCTTCGGGAACGGTTTTCGGGATGGCCAGAATGCCGTTGAAGCCGGAGCCCTTGGGGTTGTAGCCGTTGATATTATCCAGCGGGAAGAAGTCCGAATACTTGAAGGTGGGAACCACCTTTTTCAGATCATCCGCATAAATGTTCTTCATGGTGCCGGTTTTGTCCACGATGATGCCCGCCTTGTTGCCCTTGAACAAATCCCGGGACTGGGTCAGCTTCAGGGACAGGAAGTCCTCGGGAATCATCTTGTTCTTGTACATCTCGGTGATGTATTCCAAGGCCTGGCGGGTTTCCGGCAGGAACTGAGTATACTTCAGCTGGGAGGAGGCGTCATCCCACTTCCAGGAGCCGTTGGTTTTGGTAAAAGCATTCTCGATGGGGTTCAGCGTGGGCCCGAGGTTATAGTCGGTAGCCTGGAGATAGGCGTTCAGCGCTACAGTGTCTTTTTTACCGTTGCCGTCCGGATCATTCTCCACAAAAGCCTTCATCACCGTAAACAGCTCGTCGGTGGTGGTGGGCGCCTTCAGCCCCAGCTTATCCAGCCAGTCCTTGCGAATAATGAAGAAGCTGTCGTCGTCGGTGCTGCGGGGACGGGGAAGACCGTAGATTTTGCCGTCCTCCTGCTTGGTTGTTTCATAGGCCACCTGGGGGATACCGTTGGTCAGATTGCTGTAGTTTTTGATAAAAGGGGTCAGGTCCCAGAAGGCCCCCTGCTTCACCATGGTCCGGAAAGTGGTGGTGAAGGGATCGTTGATCATGATCAGGTCGGGAATATCTCCCGAGGCCAGGGTGATGTTCAGCTTTTCCGAATAGACATTATTGGAAACCCAGTTGATCTTCAGCTTGGAATTGGTGGCCTTCTCAATGGCCCGCTTCACCGGGTTATCGTCGTCGGCTGGAGTGGCAGCCGGGGTAATGGTCATAATGCTGAACTCTACAAGGCTGTTATCTGTGGCTGCGGTCGCAGCGGATTGGGCGGTTTGCCCGGTCTTGGGTTCGCCGGATGCTGCCGTATCCTTCCCGCCGCTGCCGCCGCAAGCAGTCAGAAGCAGGGCCAGGGCCAACGCCCCTGCTGCCGGTTTAGCATAGAAGGTTTTGCCTTGATTGGAGTGGAAAGGCTGAAGTACGGAAAATCGCATGAGTATCTCTCCTCTTGAGTTATTATAAATCTTTTTATACCAATTGGTATAGTTGGTTTTAGGAAAAAAATAAAATTGCACTCAATGTGCGGGTTGGATCTGTCGGATGAACACGGGCATGTGCCGGCAACTATTCTAATGTGTAGACCCCCAATCTCGATTAATCCCTGCGGAAAAGTTGTATATATGCTTGTGTTCCACTATACAAAGCTCCACCCTTGCCTGCAATTTCACTTTTTTGCAGAGGAATGGCAGGCCTATTGCCGGGCTGTTGCAGGGCTGTTGCAGGACTGTTGCCAGCCTCTTGCGGCACTCTTGCACATCCTTGCAGTCTTGCACAGCGTGCTCAAGTATGGCTAATGGCGGCTTAATCCCACTCTCTCCCGCAGCAAAATGCAAAAGTGCAGTTATTTTCCGCATCCCCCCCTGTTGGGCACCTGTTCCTGCAAAAGTACAGTTATTTTTGGCCCCAATGGAACGATTAGCGGGAAAACCCGCAAATAAACTGCACTTTTGCAGGATGAGCCCAGACTGGCGCAGCCGCCGGAAAAATAGATGCACTTTTGCATTTACGGTCCTGCCAGCCAACAGCCGATCAGCCAAATTAGTGAAGATGCAGCCTTCTGCCCCCCCGCGGAATTCAAAAGCAGCAGCCCCTCCACTACCTGTCCACCTTCCATGTTACTCAAACACCCGCGTTACCCATACCACCCGTGTCGCTCACCATCCTGTTGACAACCAAACACCTGCATGCGCCAACGCCAAAAAAGCCCCAACCAGCAGCAGTGCCGCCGGCCAGGGCTCACCTAAACTAATCTTCTATTCCATCGAGTTCCGGTCGTTGAAAAACGGCCCCCTGGCCCACACACAGGCCAGATGCATGAGCAGCTCCGTCTTCAGACGCTCCCGTACCTCCGCATACGCCCTGTCCCCGTAGAGATTATTCCACTCTCCCGGGTCCTCTGTCAGATGGTACAACTCCCCTGTGGCTTCGCCGATGCGCCCTATAGCTGCACCCACCGTACCCGGCACATACATAATCAGCTTCCACTCCTGTGTCCGCCACATATAGGCAGGCGCGGAATGGGGGGCCGACACCCCCTTGCCGTGGAATTCGCAGAAGGTGCCCAGCCGCTCCGTATCCCCCAACAGGTCCAACCCCGGCAGCCGCGGGTCCACCGCAGCTTCTGCAGCCGCCGCCAACGTAGGCAGCACATCCGTCAGCTCCGCCGGACGGTTATCCACCGTGCCCCGGCGCTCCGCAGGAAGATAGCTGCCGGACAGGATCAGCGGCACCCGGACGCTGCTTTCGTAGAGGCAGTATTTGTTGAAGCGGAAGCGGCGTTCGCTGAGCATCTCCCCGTGATCGGAGGTGAAGAGGATCAGCGCATTGTCCAGCGCACCCTCCCGCTTCAGGCTGTCCAGCACCCGGCCGAAATAATGGTCCAGCCACGAACAGTTGGCCCAATAGCGCAGGGTGGTCCGCCTCCGCTCCAGAGGGGTCATAGCCTCCCAAACCCGCTTTTTGTCCAGATAATCCTCCCGGCTCTTGGAATTCACCTCATCGGAGGCAGCCAGATGGGTGTCCGCCTCATCCTCCCACGGCGGCTGGGCAATGTCCGGAATATCCTCCAGCCGGTACAGATTCTCGAACTCCTTGGGCACATTGAAGCCCGCATGGGGCTTCAGGAAGGACAGGTACAAAAACAGCGGCCGCGACTTGTCCATGCCGCCTCCGTCAATAAATTCTAAGCATTGCTCCGCCGTCCACCCGTCCCGGTGGGCCGACATGGGAATTTGGCTGGTTTTGCCGATATAGCCGTTGGCATTCTCCTCCCCGCCGCCAAAATCCCGGGTCTCCTCGTAGTACGCCCGAAGCGCTTCCGGAGCATCATCCCCCATCATCACTGCCCCGTCCTCATAGTGGCCGCTATCCCGGGATAGCCCCACCGCTCTCACCTCAAAGCCGCGGGAGGAGGGCACCTTGCCCGGCACATTATGGTTCCAGTGGGTTTTGCCGAAGCCCGCCGTCTGGTAGCCTGCTTGGCGCAGCACCTCGGGCAGGGGAGTAGAGGGCAGCCGCTCCTCATCCTTCCAGCCGCCGTTATTGGTGCGGATGCCCAGTTGCGAGGAATACAAACCGAACATCATGGAATTGCGGCTGGGCACACACATGGGTGACTGGCACACTGCCTGGCTAAACACGACTCCCTCATCAGCCAGCCGGTCCAGATTAGGCGTTCGAATATGCTTATTGTACCGCCCGATGGCATCCCACCGCTGCTGGTCCGTCATCAGAAAAATCAGGTTTGGCTGTTGGTTATTGGGCATGCTCCTATCACTCCCCGCACACAGAAGAAATGTCCACAAACCCCGCTATAGCCCGGTTCGGGCTCACCAGTCGGTTGAAGTAAATCCGCTTGCCATCCTGGGAAAAGG
>JAQSYT010000305.1 GCA_029256065.1 Paenibacillaceae bacterium | reverse complement strand
GGGGGCGGACAATGGAGAGGAAAACGGCGGTGCAGCTGTATACGGTGAGAGAGGAATGCCAGACGGACTTTCCTTATGTATTACGGCAATTGAAGCAGATGGGCTGGGGCGGTGTGCAATTTGCCGGATACCACGGAATGGACCCGCAGGAGCTTGCAGCCATTCTTAAGGAACTGGGACTCCAAACGGCAGGACTGCATGTGGGATATAAGCGTTTTTTGGAGGAGCCGGACAAGCTGATTCAGGAGGCACGGATATTGAACACAAGGGATCTGGTCTGTTCGTCGACTCCGGCAGATTTGCGTACTCCGGAAGGGTATGCGGAGGTCCGCAGAGCATTGAATGAAGCAGCAGTCCGGTTGAAGAGGGAGGATATGCGCTTAAGCTATCACAACCATGCCTTCGAACTCGAGACGATGGTGGAGGGGCGGACGGCGCTGGACTATCTGCTGGAGCCTACAAGAGATAATTTGGTGCTGGCAGAGCTGGACGTATATTGGGTTAAAAAGGGCGGCTACGATCCATTGTCCTATATTGCTCCTTATAAGCAGCGGATGCCCATCATTCATCTAAAGGATATGAGCCGGGACGGGGAAGAAACCTTCGCCGAAGTCGGGGAAGGCTCCATCAACTTCAAACCTATTTTGGAGTGGGGCGAGGCCAACGGGGTGGAATGGTATGTAGTGGAGCAGGACTCGTGCAAGCGCTCCCCTATGGATTGTGTGGAAACAAGCCGGAACAATCTGTTCCGCTACATCGAAGAGCTTCGCTAACGCAGGGCAGGACAAAAAAAGGGGATGAATCCATATGGGTAAGAAGCTGAAGGTGGGAATTGTAGGTACGGGGAATATCTTTGTGTCGGCACATTTGGAGCCGCTTTTGCAGCATGACGGGCTGGAGATAGTGGCGCTTTGCGATATCAAGCGGGAGAAGGCGGAGCGGATTGCCGAAAAGCACCACATTCCCTTCGTGTACAGCGATTACCGGGAGATGCTGGCGGAGCAGCAATTGGATATTGTTGACATATGCACACCTAATTTGCTCCACTCGGAGGTGGCGGTGGCTGCCTTGCAGGCAGGCGCCCACGTATTCTGCGAAAAGCCCGATGCGGTAAGCCCGGAGGAGGCTCAGAGGATGGCGGATGCCGCCGTGGAGGCGGGCAAGCACCTGATGGTCATGCGCAATAACCGGTTTTCACCCCAGGCCCAATATTTGAAGCATTATATTGAAGAAGGACATGCCGGTGAAATCTATACCGGCCGCTGCGGCTGGCTCCGCCGCAGAGGTATCCCCGGCAAAGGCGGCTGGTTCACCACCAAGGAGCAATCCGGCGGCGGGCCGCTGATCGATCTGGGTGTCCATTTTATCGACCTGGCCATCTGGCTGATGGGCAATCCCCGGCCGGTTGCCGTAAGCGGGGCGGTATATACGAAATTTGCCAATAATGAGCTGTCCGACTCCATCCACAGCAGCTTCGGCGAAAAACAGGAGAACGGCGTCTTTGATGTGGAGGATCTGGCTACCGGCTTCATCCGCTTTGATAACGGCGCCACCCTGCAAATTGAATTCAGCTGGGCCTCCAATGTGGGCGAGGAAATGAATTTTGTGGAGCTGCGCGGCACCAAGGCCGGAGCCAGCATCAAAAAAGGCGAGCTGGCGGTATTTACCGAAACGGCCGGACAGCTGACGGATCTGGTGCCTGTATTTAAGGGAAGCCAGACACTGGGCAATCACGGCAAGCATTTGTACCATTTCGTGGATTGCATCCAGGGCCGGGCAACTCCCATCAATACGCCGGCTCAAGGCGTGGATATGATCAAGATTTTGTCCGCCATTTACGAGTCCGCCGCCGCCGGCAAGGAAATCCGACTGTAAGCTTCATATTTTAAACACAAGAAAAGCGCTGTTCTCCTTTGGGGGAAACAGCGCTTTTTAGTCGGCCCGTTATGCAGCTGGGACAGCAGACCGGATTTCCTTCCGGGGCTGCAGCAAGAGCCAGATGCAGGAGAACAGCAGAGCGGCGACTACCAGGCTGTCAAACAGCACGGAAGCCTGATCCTGCACCAGGAACTGCGTAAAATTATGCAGGAAGTGAAAAGCCATCAGAGGCAGCAGGGTTTTATGCCGGACATACAAAAGCGCCAGAGAGAGTCCCACCAAAAATGCGTAAGCCAGCTGCAGCAGCGTAGCGGCCAGACTTTGTCCGCCCACCAGATTGAGCAAATGGGTAAGCGAGAAGAGCAGGCTGGAGGTGAGAACAGCAATGCGGATTCCCTTTTGCAGCATAATATTAAGGATCAGCCCGCGGTAAACTGTCTCCTCTACAAAAGCGACCAGCAGCGCCAGGCCCAACAGGCCGGCCCATTGTAAGGCCGTTACCTCCCGGAAGCCGTTAGTCAGCCCATTGGCTACCACCAGAAGCACATCCGCCGCAAGCGGCAGATAGAAGAGCAGCTCACGCCGGGGAATCGCACCGAAGCTGCGGAAGCCGTAACGGGCATACCGCTTTCCGGCAATTAAGTAGAAGAGAAGCAGAATGGCCAGCGGGGCAAAAGCAAAAGGAACCGGCGACTGGTCTGTTTTGCCAGAGATGGTGAGGTAAGCTCCAGCAAAAAAAAGAGCCAAAAACAGTATCACTTCAATAAGTACCACGGCCAGTACCGGCCGTTTGCCGGTAAGGCCGGAAATTCCGCGTTTGTTTGCAGGTTTTGCTTTATTCATGTTTATTCTCCTCCGCAGCCAGGGATTGGTCCGCATAATGTTGTTTGTGTGTTTCCTCTGTATGGCGCAAGTCCCTCAGCCATCTTTCCGCCATCTCCAGATAGCGGAACCCATAGGTCAGGACGGACAGCCTGAAGCGGTAATCCTCCGGATTCTCCACCTCTTCCGTCTCCTTGTCCACGATCTGCTTTACTGCCGCCAGCCGCCCCAGCTCCTCCCGCAAAGTTCCGTGAAAGGCTGACAGACGTTCTCCGCGCATGGGCTCCTCCAGGAAATCATAGAAGAAAAACTTCAGCAGATGCTCGTTGCGGTTGCGGGTAAGGGGCTCGCCTAGCCACTCCAAAAACCGCTCCCGCCCTGAAATCTCCAGGGTGTACAGCTTCTTGTTTTTGGCCCCGTCAGATTCCAGTAGGGAAATGGCTCCCTGCTCCGCCAGACGCTTCAAGGCCGGATAAAGGCTGCCATAGCTTGCGGTGTAAAAAAAACCGACGGATTGTTCGATGGTATTCTTCAAGCCGTAGCCAGTCTGGGGGCCTTCCATCAATATGCCGAGGATCACATTATCTATCATGGCTTTGCTCCTTGGTATCAAGTCGATATATCGAGTTGATACAATTATCATTCCGCCGCAACCATTTGTCAATCATTATTTGAAAAAGCATATCCACATAAGAAAAAAGCCGATCCCCATAAGGGACGGCTTTTAGCGTAAGATTGCTGGTTGCGGTTTATTCCTCTTCCTTAACTGCAGCAAGCGTATTATAATTTGCCATAGGCTCCTTGGTCAAAAAAGGTGCATCCACGTAGCGGGTCAAGTGGCGGTCGCCAACGAGGATGTCGTATTGCAGCATCCGGTATTGCTCCACCAGCTCTTCTGAACCGGCAGGGACAGTCTGGGAGAGTGTTCCCGCAGGGTCAACCGTCAGGTTGCGGATCAGACCGGGAACCGTCCGGTACAGCTTAGAGCCTAAGGCAAATTGTCCTTCCGGCTCCATACCCAGCGTGTCCAAAACATACGCCCCCATAAAGGAGGAGCTGATCGTATTCACCCGCTGCTCCTCTGCAGCAGCAAAATTGGACCAGGTGACATACGGAACGCTGCGCAGGCTCTTGTATTCCTCCTGGCTCCATTCCGCCGGCTTGCCCGACTGGACGAAGCCCGCCTGGCGGTACAGATCATACTCTAATCCCAGAGTGGGCAGGTGATCCCCGTAGAACACGATATAAGTGGGCTCATCGAAGGCGGCAAAATAATCCACCAGCTCCTGTAAGGCTTGGTCGGCATAATGGGCGCCCTGCGCGTACGTTTCCAGCATATCGCGGGCTTCCTCGGTCAAATCACCCTCCACCTTGAAGGTATTGCCGGAAGGATAGCGGTTTTTATCCGTATAAGGGGCATGATTCTGCATGGTTACCGCATAAATAAATACCGGGTCCTCACTGCGGTTGACCTCGTGGATAATGCTGCCGGCAATTTCCTTGTCGGAAATATACAGGCCGTTGTATTCGGGATCGATGAAGCCATCCTTGCTCTTAAATCCTTCAAAGCCAAGCAGGCGGTACACATCCTCCCGGTTCCAAAACCATCCGTCATAGGTGTGGATGCCTAGGCTGCGGTAGCCCTTGCTTTCGAAATAACTGGCCAAACTGGGAACGCTGCCGTTGACGTATTGCAGATAAGGCACAGAGCCCGCGGGCATAAAGGACATGGACAGCCCGGTAAGCACCTCAAACTCCACATTGCTTGTTCCGCCTCCGAATTGCGGGGACAGCATGGTGCCGGAGGGAAAGCTCTGCTGCAGCTGATGCAGCGTCGGCACGGGGTCGGCGCTGAAGGACACATTAGAAAGCAGAGTCGGATCCCAAAAGGCTTCGCTCATAATGAATATCACATTGGGGCGTTTTTTCGGGGCTGCCGCTCCGCTGCTGTCCGTTTGGCCGAAGGCGGGAACGGCCTCATCCGGCGCACTTGCTGTCAGCTCCTTGGCCAGTGTCTCCATCTTTTCCGCACTGTAGCCCTCCGGTTCAGATATCTGCACATTCTGCACGTTCAGGGTAAAAGCCAGAAGCAAGCCGTTGCTGTCATAATTGGCCTGCTGGCTCCAGATGGTTTCATCCACACCGGCCTTCGCCACCCTCTCCTTGGCCCAGGAAACCTGGAGACCGAAGGAAAGCAGCACGGCAAGGGAGGTGGCGCCGAGTATCCCGCGGCTGATCCATGAGACCATCAGCCTGCTTTTGAGCTTGCGGTGGAGAAAGATGAGGCTTCCCAAACCGACAAGAATAACCGCCAGCTTCAGCAGGTCCTGAACACCGGTGAAAAGAGGACCAACATCCATTCCTTCCTTGTTCAGGATAATGTCCCAAGGGAAAAATGGCTCGCCCACCAGCATACTCTTATAATAATTAATGAAGGCCATAACCGACAGCACAACCGCTGCAGCACCGATGGCTAAAAAAATAGATCCGATCAGGCTGTAAAAGAAAATCAGGGCGCTTCCGCCAATCAGGGCATTCAAAGCGTAAATTGCGGTATTCCTGCGGATCCAGCCCAGGGTTTCTATCAGAGACCCTCTGCTAATCCACTCGACTCCGATGCTTAGAAGACAAGAGGAGAGCAGAAGGGCGGTTCCGATGAACAAAGATTTTGCCAAACGATTCCCGGTGAGGGGTAAGGATTGGCGGTTCATAGATGGATCGCTCCTTCCTCGTACATAAGGTTATTACTCCATGGTAACAAGGGGGTTTGAAAAAATCATGAAGTAAAAGTAAAGAAAATCTTAATTTTTTGTGAAGATGGTCTGGAATAAGCGGCGTTAATCAGAATGGAAAATGGGTTAAATATGTGGTAAGAGACCGTGTTTATTAAAGAACAGGAGGGAATTATAATGGATCAAGAGGCAATTCGTCATGCGGTGCAATTCACGTTGAAGCATGCGCCGGACTCTTCGGAGGCGGCGGCATTTCTGGAGGAGGGAAGACGGACGCTGTCATCTATTCCGGTGGTGAAGTTTTTTGAGGTTTTGCGGCAGGTTAGCAGCAAAAACAAGTTTGATTTTGCATTCTCCATGGAGTTTCTTGATCAGGCGGATTATGAGGCGTATGACCGGCATCCGGCCCATGTGCAGTTTGTGGAGGAGTATTGGAAGCGGGAAGTGGAGGATTTCCTTGAAACAGATCTGCAAATTTGGAAGGCATAGCGCAACTCTTTTGTCCAAGCATGCGTCTAATGGATAACCTCCCAATACAAAGAAAAACCTGAGGGGTGTCCTCAGGTTTTTTGGCCGGGGTTGAAAAAGATTGTAGGCTATGTTACAATTATATTCTCATATATCAAGGTTTAGCATATCATTATTATCATAGCACTTA
The DNA here is from genome assembly GCA_029256065.1 of Paenibacillaceae bacterium. Taxonomy (GTDB): domain Bacteria; phylum Bacillota; class Bacilli; order Paenibacillales; family NBRC-103111; genus Paenibacillus_AR. The sequence continues at coordinate 294 of JAQSYT010000305.1, read as the reverse complement.
TCGAAATGGATGTCAAGAAACGTTCTTGTGTCATTTCCAAAAAAGCACATCATGGGATGTCTGCAGCAAGGGGTCGTAAATAGAACGGGAAGCCCATATTCCCACATGGAGGAAGTGCATGCCAATGGTGAACCAAACGGATACAGGCCAGGAGCATACAGATAAAAAAGGCCTGATGGAGCTGGATTTATCAAGTCATAAACGGGATTTGTCCGCTTTGGAGCAGCTTGTGCCGGCCAAGCATGAACTGGAGGACGAGGAACATATCCCTCTTGATGAGGAACTGCTGCTGCC
>JAQSYT010000304.1 GCA_029256065.1 Paenibacillaceae bacterium | reverse complement strand
CACTGCCCCGTCCCCAAAGTCAGCAGCTACCTCAGCCAAAGTGTAAGAAAACAAGGTGTTGCCGTTCTTTTTAACAACTATCGTCGAAGCATTCAGCCCTTTAATCATTAAATCATAATTCTTCATTGTGGATTGAAATACACCACTGGCTTTTGGGAAGTATTGGCTGTAATCATTTTCAAACAGTCCGGCATCCCCGCCGCGGATATTACCGTTTAGGGTAGCCCGGGTCGGTTCAATTCGTTCAACAGTGGATACTTGGTTATCAATGATATAAAACGTAATGGATTTCGTAATAATCCGGGTTTCATCGCCTGCCTTATATTCGGCACGGATCAAAATGGTATTCTGGCCAAAATGAAAATTCCCCGTTGCACTACTTGAGATATTTACCGTATCGGTAAAGGTATTAGTGGTGTCACCACTTGTCATAAAATCGCTGGTCTCCACTTTGGAGGAATTAATAAAAAACTCGGCACTGTCAACGCTGTTAGCAATATACAAAGCATCTTTAAACCCTAAAAATTGTCCGGAGACCGTAATAGGGCTCGGTGAGTTTGAATCAACGGTCAAGACCTGTCCATCATAAAGATTGTCCAACCGGATGTAATTTTCCGTAACGTAATTTACATTAAACGTCAGATAGGCATTCATATCCGCTCCGCCGTGGTGCTTTAGTATGAAGCGAATCTGCTGTGTACCGAAAGGAAGCTTGCTGATTTTATAAAGCTTCTTGCCACTTGCCGTGGAGGATCCGCCGGTAGGAAGCGTCTCTTTCTGCAGAACAGAGGAAGAATCGATATATCCAATATATTGGACACCCAACTCATCTGTCGCATAAGGCATAAGGCGAACAGAGAGATTCAGATCCCCTGAAGCTTGGCCTTCAGTAAAAGTTTTGTCAGAGTCTACAGTCACATAAAAGGAATCGCTGTTAACCTGAGCTCCGTCCAAGGCAACGGAATTATATTTTTTCATATCCGTTTCTGTGGATGCATCTGTGTAATTGGTTATTAATTTAACTCCCGAAAGGGATACTTCCCCAGGAAGATATTGAAACTGGCCCAATAATGTTGCAGTATAATCATTCCCGGAAGGGTTTGAAGTATAGGTTACACTTGCTGTTACAGACTTGTAGCCTGTACCCGCTGCCGCAAGATCAAGTGGCTCCGATGTTTCCACGGTAACCAGGCGATAGGCGGTTGCAGTGCCTGCGACATTTAGAATCGGCACTTCATCTTTGACAACTGCATTCACCGTTTCGATGTTCCCGTTAAAGTTTAACTTAACCGCAACATGATCTTTTGCGGCTTGTCCGCGATCAGGCATCAGTAATCTGATTTGGAAATACGCATTAGAGCTTTCGGTGACAGTAGGCACCTTACCATTCAAGGCATAAGGAAATGTATAGGTTCCAGTTGGATTAATCGCATTATTATCAATCCGCATATTGTACTCCAGAAAAGGAACACTGCTGCTGAAGTAATATACAGTACGTTTAATTTGCAGCTTATTGCTGCTGTTTTCAATGGAGATGGTTATGGTGTTTTCGCCCGGCTGCAAAGTCAGGGTCGGCGAATAAAACTGGCCATCCTCTTGAGGGTAAGAAACAAGCTCTTCCGGGGTGCCGGTGGACGTGTTGGTAACCTTAAATTTCATTGTATTCGTGTTCTGAACAACACCTTGCAAAGTAGCCAGATTACCAGTCACAACAACCTTGGTGCCCTCGTTCAAATTCTGCGGAGAGCTCATAGCAGAAGAGATCTGCATATTCACGAGAGCAGGAATGTCGTCGTAGGAAACGAAGAAGGATTCAGAGTGAACCTCGCTTCCATTCAGGCCAGTCAACGTAATACGGTTGTAGCCAGGAAATAACTCCAAGTTAGGCAAAGAGAAGCGAAGACCGCTTACAGTAGCACCCAAAGTGGATGTCCGGTTAGGATCGACTGTCCACTTTGTATCGGTAGCAATGACTTGCTCAACCTTAGCTGTGATTGTCGTGGGGTCTAAAGATTGAAAAATACCTTCTAAATTTAAGTATTTGCTGGAGTTTTTAAAAACTTTCTTGTCTTTAATCCAGGTGGATAGGTAACCTGCATCAGCTGCTGCTGCAGTTAAACTGATTGCTCTGGAATTGCTGATTGTTACATTGTCAGGTATAAAAAAATTATCCGCGGCTTGGGCTATTTGTGGCAAAGCGGGTATGAACCCCAACAAAAAAGCCACTACCAGAATACTGCTTAGATACTTTTTCAGTGCATGGTTCAACTTCATTTCCTCCCTTTATGTAAAAATTACTCATGGTACAAGGCTGACATCCTACTCTTAAGTAAAATTCCTTCGATGCTAAGACCAGCCCCTTCCAGGATTTTCGCCAAAATTCGATGTTAATTGATATATAAGACTAATGCCAACTATAAAAAGTTGCACATGCTTATCTTATCGGTTGAGAAAAGATGGTTTGTTAGAGGCATCAGCACTTTTCCAGTTTATGTATTGCGTATATATCAAAAAAACCCATTTCTCCACTTATGGAGAAATGGGGGACTTCATTTTTCAACCGAAATTACTTCGACGCCCTAGACCGCGACGGGCTGTCGCTCAGCCAGCGCTGGAGCAGCTGCAGCACGGGCTTTCTGCTTTTGCTGAGGATGCCCACTGCTTCTGCGCCGATCTCCATGATCAGGAGCACGATGACAACCAGGGTGATGGTGCCCCATTGCTTGGTTTGGGAAAGCAGCATGGCGCAAGAGCCGAAGATGGCGGCAACGCCGTAGATAATCAGCACCGCCTTGCGGGTGCTGAAGCCCATTTCCATCAGGCAATGATGGAGATGGCCCTTGTCTGCCACGGAAATCGGCTTATTGTTCAGCTTGCGGCGGATAATAGCCAAAACCGTATCTGACAGCGGTACACCCAGAACCAGGATTGGCACCAGGAAGGATATGGCCACAGCGGATTTAAACCCAAGGATAGACAGGGTTGCCAAGCTGAAGCCCAGGAACAAGGCTCCCGTATCCCCCATAAAAATGCTGGCGGGATGGAAGTTAAAGAACAGGAAGCCGAGAATGCTACCCAGAAGAATAGCGCTCAGCAAAGCAACAGGGGTATTGCCGGTCATAAAGGCCAGCACCATAATGGTCAGAGTGGCAATGGCTGACACACCCGCGGCCAAGCCGTCCAGACCGTCGATCAGGTTGACTGCATTGGTGACACCCACAACCCACAGCACCGTGATCGCCATGCCAATCCAGGGATATACGTTAATCGCATCGCCGAAGGGCAGCTGGATATAATCCACGTACAGGCCATTCAAAGGCAGCATACAAGCAGCCACAATTTGGCCCAGCAGCTTCAGCTTGGGAGAAATATTCTTGCGGTCATCGATAACACCAACGAGAACAATAATTCCGCCACCGGCCACCATACCGATCATAACATCCAGATCGTATTCGCCAATGGATAATGCAACAATCAGATACGTGACGGCAAAAGCTACAAAAATCGCCAGCCCGCCCATTTGGGGCATCGGCTTGGTATGTACAGTCCGGTGATTCGGAATCGCCACTGCGCCGATTTTGAATGCAAGCTTCTTAATATATGGCATAATCAGGACAGCAATCGCACAAGCAGCGAAGAATCCGATACAATAGACCCACCAGTTCATGGTTTACCATTCATCCCCTTAAAAGTCCATAAGTCCAACGCCACTCATTATACGATGAACCAAGCAGAAACACCAATCTAATTTTTGGGCAAAAGCTTCCGTATCCGTCCGTTTTCAAGGATTGTTCAAGCTTTTTGCACATTTTCTTTTTCGCGGATCACTTTCAAGGCGAATTTCGGCAGCACAAGCATTCGCTTATACCGGTAAGGCTCCTGAATCAGCCGGTAAAACCACTCCAGCTTGAGCTGGCGGAACAGCTTAGGCGCCCGCTTCAGCTTGCCGGCGAATATGTCGAAGCTTCCTCCAACCCCCATCATAACGGGAACGCCGAGCGCCTCCTTATATTGGCCAATCCACGGATCCTGCATTGCAGCCGATCTGCCGACAAAAAGCAGATCCGGTTCAGCACGGCGGATTTCCGCAATAACCTCCGCATCCGCATCCGGGCCGAAATAGCCGTCCCGGTAGCCGGCCAGAATCAACTGGGGATGCTTCTGCCGGATATTTTCCACCGCCGCGGCTATCACCTCCGGTGAAGCTCCCACCAGATACACCCGCCAGCCCCGCTCCTCAGCGGCTTTAAAAAGCTCCGACATCACTTCAATGCCAGGAACCCGCTCTGTAACTGGATTACCCACATATCCGGCCGCCCAAACCACGCCGGCCCCGTCCGGGACCACCATCTCCGCAGCCTTCATCATCCGCATATAAGCCGGATCCTCCATGGCGGTCATCACCATAATCGGGTTGGCTGTAATCACCTGGTGGGGCTTCCGGCTTTCCACTGCTGCGGTCAGCTGCGCCAGGGTGTCGCGGAAGCCAAGCTTGGATATGGGCACCCCAAATATATTCACCTTGGGCATATTCATTCCATCTTCCTCCTGAAAGCATCGTAAGTAAGCATGCTCTGTCTTATTAACGCAGCTGGGCGATAATTTGTTGCGCCGGCCGTCGTGCTTCCTGCTTCAGATTATGGATGCGCTTTGCTCTGGCAGAATGCCATTCCGGCCCGGCCCCCAACAGCCGAAGGACCTCGTCCGCAACCGCACGGGCATCCAGCTCAGCCGTCGAGGAAACGGCAGAGGCATCCAGGCGCCGCATAAACTGATCTATTTTCGGATCATATGAAATGGCAACTACAGGCACCTCCTGGGAGGCTCCATAAATTAAGGAATGAAGTCTCATGCCGATGAGGAGGTCGCAGGAGGCTACCTCCCCCAGCATAGCTTGGGGATGCTCTACGTCAGAAACGAGGCTGATTTCCCCGTTGACTCCCGCGGCTTTTAGCTGGCGGATCACTTCACCGGAAGCCTCGGCATCGCCTGGAGGATGGAAGGGCAGAAACCGCAGGGCAAGCCCCCGCGGATATTCAGCAGCCACAAGCTCAAGACTCCGGGCAATGCCCTTCAAGTCAGAGCCATCCTTGTTCCAATTCCGGACGGAAACACCGATGACAGCAGGCCCTTCCGCGGCATTACCCGCTCCGCCCGCTTCTCCTTTGCCAGACAGCAAGTCATGTTCCCGCAGAGGCAGGCCCATAACCGGATCGGGTACAACCTCCACATCCTTAGTATATCCCATCTTGGCCAGAAGATTGGCCGATTCCTTGTCCCGCACCGAAACGTAAGCGCACCTGGTGAAGGTGGAGACGATCGGGTTGAAAAAGATGCTCCGGTTCACCGGCCCCAGACCCTGAGCATATATAAAGGTAGGCTTCTTCAACCATTGGGCCAGCTTCAGCACAGCCAAATAGTACGGAATCGTCTTCCAGCCTGTGGCGTCCTGGAGCAAGCTTCCGCCACCGCTGATTAAACCGTCGCAGCCGCGCAGCGCTGTCCATACCTCCTTCGGCTTCATCCGGTGGACAGCCTTTACCCCGTACATCCGGGAGGTCAGCTCCGGATCAATGGACAGCACCACCGGCTCAATGGTGACGGCGGCGGCTTTGCCCTCGGCCTCAAGAGCCGACAGAATCGATTGCAGCACCGCTTCATCACCGCTGTTGCGGAAGCCGTAGTAGCCGGAGATTACAATTTGCTTAACGGGGTTACCCATTTATTCCATCCTCTCACGACTAGTTCCCATACTACGATCAATGCCAAACCGAAAATTGCACCCAACCCCACACCCAGCAGCACCCGGATAAACGAGATATACAGCGGCGTATGCAGGTGGGTAAAGCTTCCGATGGAGGAGGCCGGACCGATGGCACTCACAATCATCAAGTACAATCCGGCCATGTGCCGTTTCAGGCACAGGTAAATGCCGAATACCAAGGCCGGATAGGCAAACAGGAATTCCTTATTGCGCGGACGCACACCCAGGGTATTCTCCAGGAAGTTCCGGAACATCATCTCCAGGGAAGAGGCGCTGCCTTCATTGCCGGTTCTAGAGAGGTAATACATACCCACAGCTCCAATAGCTACCGCGCAGATTACCCACAGCACACTGATTTTGGAGGCGAGGATCCGTTGAACCTTGTCCAGCATTTGCGGGAAGGAGAGCCCTTCACTGAAGAAGAGCACATAAACGGCGGCAATTACCACCGGCAGATATGCCAGCACCTTTACCCCGGTGAATTGCTCCAGCTGGAGCATGTAAATCATATTATGATCTACGCCCACTACAGCCATGATCCCCAAGCCGGAGACCGCCGTAATGATAAAGAGCATTCCCACCGATTTCCACCATGCGCCGGAGGCCGCGGTTTCATTGCGCCGCTTCTGCAGCCAC
>JAQSYT010000303.1 GCA_029256065.1 Paenibacillaceae bacterium | reverse complement strand
GTAGTTATAATGAACGAAACCGACATCCAGTTTGCTTCAACGTAGGTTAATTTGGAAATAATGGGAATTGGAGAAACACCCAAAAATCCAAATCAGAGCTCACAAGCAAAGGAGTCGGTTTAGTATGAGTATAGCCAAAAAGTATGTAGGCTTAGACGTGTCCAAAGCTAAAATTGCGGTGGCTACCGCAGATGAAGGAAGAGAAGAAGCCCGTTCCTGGGGGACCATTCCGCATACGAAAGAGGCGGTCAGCACTCTTATGAAGCGTCTAGGGCAATCAGCAGAAGGTGTGGCGCTGGAGGTTTGTTACGAGGCGGGTCCCACGGGTTATATCCTGTATCGCTGGCTGCTGGAGATGAATGTTCCCTGCACGATCATTGCTCCCTCGCTCATTCCCAAGCGTGCAGGAGACAAGGTCAAAACCGACAAGCGGGATGCGGTGAGACTCGCGCGGCTGTTTCGGGCCGGGGAGCTGGTATCCGTCTACGTGCCAACACCAGAGGATGAAGCCTTGCGGGATCTGGTACGGGCACGGGAAGATGCGAAAGAAGATCTGAACCGCCACAAGCAACGGTTGGGCAAATTTTTGTTGCGGTATCAGCTCTTTGACCCAAAGGGGTCTACGCCCTGGACCTATGCGTATGAGGTGTGGCTGGATAGCGTGAAGCTGGAACAGGAATGCCAGCGTCTGACGTTCGAGGAGTACCGGCAAAGCATACGGGAAACCAAAGCGCGGATCAAACGCTATGACCAGGAGATCGCCCGGCAAGCCGAGACTAGCGCACAGGCTCCTCTTATCGGGGCTATGCAAGCCCTGCGGGGGGTGGCGGTACTGACGGCAACCACGCTGGTGTCAGAGGTCATGGACATGACCCGTTTTCCGACGGCGGGGTCCTTCATGAGCTACTGCGGGCTGGTGCCCAGCGAAAACTCGACCGGAGACAGCCGGCGGCAAGGAAAAATCACCAAAGCGGGGAATGCGCATCTGAGGCGGGTGTTGGTGGAAGCGGCGTGGAGCTACCGGTACACCCCCTCAATCAAGCGAAAGATGCGAGAGCGGATCGAAGGGTTGCCGCCGTCGATTCAGGCGATCGCGTGGTCGGCCCAGCATCGGTTGCATAAGGTGTACAAAAGCATGATGTGGAAAGGGAAACCCAAGGGAACGATGGTGGTGGCGATTGCCCGGGAACTGGCGGGATTTGTCTGGGCCCTGGCCCGAGAAATGGAGACCCTTCAGCACAAGCAGGTGGCATAAGTCCCAAGAGAACAAAACAGCAAAAAACCTGAAGAACAATCCATTAGAAAAGGAGGTGGGAAAGGGGAAAGGATCCGGGCTTACCGGGGTGGCAAAAGGAGCAAGGTAAAGAAGAAACCGCGAGTTCCGTTTGTGGCCAGAGTGCGACAACCTCTGATGCCCGTCTGTAGTTAGCGGCAGCTTCTTTAAGACGAATGTAGAAGATGTGAGAATCCACGTATATCAGTTTGCCAACCGGCGAATCGCTTTTGCCACCGCGCTAAACCCAGATCCCCCCTTCCGTCCCCTAAAGGGGAGACGCAGGGCGCACGCGCCCTGCACCCGTTACTCGCCGTAGGGCAGGTCCTGGCTGGGCCAGGACAGGGCACCAGTATGGGCAAAAAAGAACCGCCTGTCAAAAAAGGGCTTTGACAGGCTCCAGTTTGAGCATGCCAAAAACGAAGGTGCAACAGAGGCGCTTGACAGGTTTCGTTCATATCAACGGAACTGGGTGACTCTTAGCCGCTGCTGGAGACCCCGGTATCTGCTGTTTGGCCCCGTTAAGGTGCTCTGATTTCCGTTACATTTTCAAGAGCACCTTTTTACACGGCTAAGCGGCGCTAGTTTCCGTTAGCAAACACCGCTGGTCGGCCGAAGCTTTTCTACACACAAATCAACGCCTTCACGAGGCACTTTCAATGAAAATTGCAACAAGTTGCAAAAATAATGTTAAAAATCTGCGTGAATTTTGTCCAAAATGTAGATATTTTGACGAAAATCTATTAATATGTACAAGAAGTATTTGGTACATACGGAAAAGCTTTGTCAACCTGGCGGAATCGGAGAGAGATCATGGGAGCAGAGAAACAGAAGAGAAGGCTGCGGCGGATGCTGACGGCTATGGTTTTGGGAGCAGTTATCTGGACGGGGCCTGCTGGTGCAGGCTATGTCCAAGCGGAGGGAGCAGGCAAGGATATTGTAGACCCTTATCAGGTCTATTCCTATCCCTTGATGCTGGAGGATATGGACCGGCTGGCAGCGGCTTATCCCGATTTGATTCAGCTGAAGACCATCGGCACCACCATATTCGGCCGGGAGATTAAAGCCTTGAAGCTGGGGCGTGGAGAAGCCTCCATTCTTATAGACGGCTCCCAGCATGCCCGGGAATGGATTGGCACCAATCTGAGCTTGTACATGATTGACCAGTATGCCTATGCGTACGAGCATAATATGAAGTATGATGACTATATTGTCCGGGAGCTCTTGGATAATTGCTCCATCTGGTTTGTGCCCATGGTCAATCCGGACGGGGTGACGCTTCAGCAGGAGGGGGTCAGCGCCTTTCCGGAGTATTACCGCTCATACCTCGTCAGCATGAATGGCGGCAGCTATAATTTCAAACGCTGGAAAGCCAATGCTGAAGGCATTGACGTCAACCGCCAGTACCCGGCCATGTGGACGGGCATCCGGAACTCCCCTAGTTACCCCATGTTCAAGAACTATAAAGGCAAGGAGCCTGCGGATACCGCCGAAGCGCAGAGCATGATTCACTTCACCTATAATGCCGATCCGGAGATTACGTTGTCCTATCATTCCTCAGGGGAAATACTGTATTGGTATTTTCATAATGCTCCTGAGAATATCGCCCGGGACAAGCGGATGGCCAATACCATCACCGGCATGACCGGCTACGGCCAGGTCCAGCCCACAGCTGACCCCTCCGGGGGAGGCTATACCGATTGGTTCATTGCCCAATTCGGGAGGCCGGGATTTACAGCCGAGCTGGGACATTATCAGGAGGAGACAGAGGTCCCTCTGTGGGCATTTGATGAAATCTGGGGAGAAAACCGGAACATGGGGCTATATCTGGCCTCAGAAGGCTATAAGCTCTGGAGAGAGCGTTATCCCATCCAGCCGGTGCAGGAAAATCTCCAATTGCTGAAGCCGGTGCAGCTGTACAACCGGCCCAGCGACTCCTTCCCCACTGGAGCGGAGCTGGGCGGCACACAGGTCACAGCGGATGCCCGGCTGGGGGATTGGGTGCGGGTTTCCACCTGGATGGGTCCAAAATGGATTTGTCTGAAGCCAACCGATTATCTTGCGGGATATGCGGAGGATTCCAAAGAAAAGATCAACCTGAAGGGGCAAACGAGTCTTTACAGCTACCCCAAGGCGGAAACCAGCCTGCTGCTGGGTCAGGTAAATCCCCAGGAAGTAACGGCGCTGAAACGCTGGAACAGCTGGGTTCTGATTGAAACCTGGTTTGGAACCAGCTGGATTGAAGAAAAACAATAGTCCCGTAACCATGTATAAAAAGGGGAAATCACCATGGCATCCATTTACCGGTTCGCAAAATATGGTTACTTGTTCATCGCGGTATTGCTGATTGCATCCCTGTTTCCGGAGCTTGTTGGTGCGAAGCCCCAGGATCAGCAGACGGTGTGTGTGGATGCAGGCCATCAGCTGTATGGAAATAATACCTTGGAGCCTGTTTCTCCGGGCTCCAAGGAAAAGAAGGCCAAGGTCAGCTCCGGCACCCGTGGAGTAAAGACCAAAAAGCCGGAATATGTGCTGACTCTGGAGGCCTCCCTGCTGCTGAAGGAGAAGCTGGAAGCCTTTGGCTACCAGGTCGTCATGACCCGGGAATCCCATGATGTGGACATCTCCAACGTGGAGCGGGCCCAAATGTGCAATGCCGCCGAAGCGGACCTGGCTGTGCGCATCCATGCCGACGGTGCCGACTCCTCCAAGGTACAAGGGATATCCCTTCTCTATCCGGCATGGACGGAGGAAAGCGGTGAGGTGTTCAACCGGAGCAAGGAGGCAGCAGGCATCCTTCTCCGCCAAACGGTGGATGCCACCGGTGCCGTCTCCAGAGGAATTGTGCCCCGCTCCGACCTCACCGGCTTCAATTGGTCAACAGTACCCTCCGTCCTGGTGGAGATGGGCTTTATGACCAATCCGGATGAGGACGTGAGGCTGTCCGATCCGGAATACCTGAACCAAATGGCCGAGGGAATGGCTGCCGGTATTAACTTATCTCTGGCCCCGCAAGTGGATGATGCAGAGGTGGCGGAGCCATTCACCGTTGATCTCTCCGGACACACCCAGCTCTACGCCTTTTCCGACGGCAAAATGACCCGCACCCGGTATGCGCTCTCCCCCCAGACGGTGTATGCCTCCGCCAAAAAAGGCGGTTGGGCCAAGGTGAATACTTGGGTGGGCGAGCTTTGGGTGTATGCGGGATAGCAGTAACCCGCCAAAAGATATTGGTATCAAGGCATCCATTCGCGGATGCCTTTCCTTTTAGCCAGCTGTTTCCGGAAGTTTGGCATGTCCGGCTGTAAAGCGGAATAAGCTTCGAATGAATGGCAAGTATGCTATAATGCGGATGTTAAAACCTTGTACGGATAGGGTGAGAATATGGCGGAATCGTTGATTTGGGCGGCAAGCGGTACAGGCTTTACCTTCTTAATGACTACTCTGGGAGCGGCTATGGTATTTCTCTTCCAAAAAACCATGAGCGGCAAGGTGCAGAAGATTTTCCTTGGCTTCGCAGCCGGGGTTATGATTGCAGCATCTGTCTGGAGCCTGCTTATTCCTGCCATTGAAGAGGCGGAGGCCAACGGGCAAATGGGCTGGGTTCCCGCAGCCGGAGGTTTTATATTGGGGATTTTCTTCTTATATGGGCTTGACCGGCTGATTCCCCACCTTCACCCCTCAGGCAATACGCCGGAGGGTATGTCCACGTCCATGAAACGCACCTCCCTGCTGGTTCTGGCGGTAACCCTGCATAATATCCCCGAGGGGATGGCAGTGGGATTATCCTTTGCATTGGCGGCACAGCAGGGGGACACGGCTTCCTATGCATCCGCTCTGGCGCTGGCCATCGGCATCGGCATCCAGAACTTCCCGGAGGGGGCGGCCATTTCATTGCCCCTGCGGCAGGAGGGAATGAGCGCCCGGAGAGCCTTCGCCATGGGCAGCATGTCCGGTATTGTAGAGCCGATATTCGGTATTTTGGCCGTGCTGGTGGCTGCATTTATTATGCCTTATATGCCGTGGCTGCTGGCTTTTGCCGCAGGCGCCATGATGTATGTTGTCGTGGAGGAGCTGATCCCGGAGGCTCATTTGGGTGAGCACTCCAATATTGGGACCTTCGGCGTAATGGGCGGCTTCCTGGTTATGATGATTTTGGACGTGGCGCTGGGGTAGCTGGAATTGATATGATAGAGAAACAATTTTTTGCGGAGGAGCCAACTGATGAAGTATTCCGTAGGGAGAAGCTCGAAGCCGGATGGAGTGGAGGCGGTAGCCGAGGCAGCCGCAGGGCTGAGCTCGCCCAAGCTGGTATTGTTTTTTTCGGATGTGGAGCATTTTGAGTCGTACAATGAGGCAATGCAGGAGCGGTTTCCCGGCAGCATTACCTTGGGCTCCACAACCTTTGCAGGCTTCTGTACGGACGGCGCGTATAAGGAAGGGCTGCTGGTGCTGGGCATCGAGGATGGCATTGAATGCCACGCCGGGATTCTGGAGGATGCCAGCCGTTACCCGCTGCGTTATGTGGAGAGAGTAACCGAATGTGTGGAGAAATTCCGGAGCACGGAGAATACGGTCTGCTTCGAAATATCTACCGCGCTGGTGAGCTGTGAGGAGCTGGTGCTATCCACCCTCAACTCCGTGCTGGAGGACAAAGGAATTCCCTTGTTCGGCGGGTCCGCAGGGGATTACGGCAGAGCGGAGCAGACGATGATCTCCTATAACGGGACTCTGTATACCAATGCCTGCGCGTTTGTCATCATCAAGAATCTCGGGGGCAACATCCGTCTTTACCGGGAAAATATTTATAAGCCGACGGCCCATTATTTCACCGCTACCCGGGTGGATGAACGGAACCGGGTGGTCCATGACTATGATAACCGTCCGGCCGCCAAGGTGGTGGCGGAGGCGCTGGGGACTACTGTGGACGGGCTGGGCAAATATCTGGACAGCTATCCCATGGGGCGCCTTATCGGTGACGAAATGTACATAACGGCGAATCAGATGGTGACGGCCAACGATGGTATGTCCTATCACGCCAGAGTTTATAACAATTCCCAGATGGTGCTTTTGGAGCCGGATGATTATAAGGCGGTTATCGGGAGAACCATTGCCCAGGTCAAAAAGGATATCCCCCGTCCTGCCCTGAGCATCATGA
>JAQSYT010000302.1 GCA_029256065.1 Paenibacillaceae bacterium | reverse complement strand
ACCGGATTCTTCTACATTAGCCCGTGGCTGATCGGATTTCTGTTGTTCGGATTGTATCCGTTCGTGGTGTCCCTGGTGTATTCCTTCACGGATATGAATCTGCTCAAAAGCCCCAACTTCGTGGGCCTGAGCAATTATACGAAGCTGTTCTCCGGCTCGGATGAGCTGTTTCTGCAATCCTTGAAGGTAACCTTTATCTTCGTGCTGATTGCCGTTCCGGCCAAGATCATCTTCTCGCTTCTGGTGGCCATGGTGCTGAACATGAAGCTGAGGGGAATCAATTTCTTCCGGACTATCTATTATCTGCCCTCCATCATGGGCGGCAGCGTGGCGGTGGCGATCCTCTGGCGGTATCTGTTCGCCAGGGAGGGGCTGACGAACCTGCTTCTGGGCAAACTCCACCTCCCTTTGGTGGATTGGCTGGGCAGCCCGAATATCGCCCTCTATACCATCAGCACCCTGACCGTATGGCAGTTCGGCTCCTCCATGGTGCTATTCCTGGCCGGCCTGAAGCAGGTGCCGAAGGAGCTGTATGAGGCGGGCCGCGTAGACGGCGCCTCCAGAATCCGGATGTTCATCAGCATCACCCTGCCGTTAATCACGCCGATTCTGTTCTTCAACCTGATCATGCAGATGGTCAACGCCTTCCAGGAATTCACCTCCGCCCTAGTCATTACCGGAGGGGGGCCGCTGAACTCCACCTATATGTACGGTCTCCTGATTTACCAGAACGGGTTCCAGTTTTTCAAGATGGGCTACGCCTCGGCCCAATCCTGGGTGCTCTTCGCCATTATTCTGCTCTTTACCTTCACTGCCTTCCGATCTTCGGGAAGCTGGGTGCATTATGAGGACGGTGGAAAAGGCTGATGTTGAAATTGCGGTTGTCCAAAATAAGCACGTATCTGCTGCTGTCGCTGTTCGGCATCATCATGATTTATCCGCTGCTGTGGATGGTCTCGGCCACCTTCCGGACCAATTCCGAGATTTTCTCGTCCATCGGCATCATCCCCTCCAGCTTTTCGCTGGATGCCTACATCAAGGGCTGGAGGGGCTCGGGGCAATACACCTACAGCACCTTCTACCTGAACTCCGTGCTGATGACGGTTCCCATGATCATCGGAACGGTGGTGTCCAGCGTGGTTGTCGCCTACGGGTTTGTCCGGTTTGAGTTTCCCGGCCGCAAAATCCTGTTCTCGCTAATGATCTCCACGCTGATGCTGCCCAACGCCGTTGTCATTATCCCGCGGTACGTGCTGTTCAAGCAATTGGGCTGGCTGGACAGCTATCTGCCCTTTACAGTGCCCTCCTTCTTGGGGACGTACCCGTTCTTTATCTTCATGATGGTCCAGTTTCTCCGCGGACTGCCCAAGGAGCTGGATGAATCGGCCAAAATCGACGGCTGCAACTCCTTTATGATTCTGACCCGGATTTTGCTCCCCTTGTCCAAACCGGCCTTGTTCTCCGTCAGCATCATCCAGTTCATCTGGGTCTGGAACGATTTCTTCAACGTCCTGATTTATGTGAACAGCGTGAAGAAATTTACGCTTCCTCTGGCGCTGCGCAGTACGCTGGATGTGGCCGCCAGTGTGGAATGGAACCAGATTATGGCCATGTCGGTGCTGACCATGCTGCCCTGCATCATCATCTTTTTCCTGGCCCAGAAGCATTTTGTGGAGGGAATCTCCACCACCGGGTTGAAGGGATAAAGCTTTAGTAAATGAACCAGCCAGCCCTGCTGTACGAAGGGCTGGCTGGTTTTCTGCTATTGTCCGCTTGGCAGGAACAGACGAGCGGCATGGGCCGGCTCCAGCTCCAGCGCCTGCCGCAGCTCCGCTGCAGCCGCTTCGAGTTGATCAAGGCCCAGATAGCCCAGCCCCATCATAAAGCAGCAGTGGATGGCGTTGCGCCGGTCCAGATCGTCGTCGAAGACCAGGAAGTCCGGCAGGGAGACGGCAAAATAGTCGATTTTGACCTCATCGGCCAGATGCTCCTGCCCGTACTCCACCAGACGGCGGAAGCGGGCGGCGCTATCTCCGGCGCGGCCCAGTTGGGCCAGGGCCAGACCCTGGTAGTAGATCATCTCCGGCGGCTGGTCGTTATAGAACATGGCGCCTGCCGGCTCGGCAATGCCCAGAGAGGCCAGCCCGAATTCTGCAGCAGCTTCGGCGGGTTGGTCCAGCGCCTGGAGGCACAGCCCCAGGTAATAATGAATGTGATTGTCCATGGTGCCCGTCAGCTTGCCCTCGCCCAGGTTTTCGGGGTAATGGAGAGCCCGCTCCAGCACCGCCTTGGCCTCGGCCGCCCTGCTGCTGGCCAGGTGCTTCTTGGCCAGCTCCAGCAGCGCCAGCACATATTGGCCGGGGGCTTTGCCCTCGCCGCCCTCCCAGGGGTGGAAGCGGTGGGAGGCCAGCAGCACCAGCGCCTCCTCGTGCTTCCCGAGGAGATTCAGGAGTGTCACCAGCTCCACGTACATGTCGTCCCGGAGCCTGACCAGAGGCATATGGCCCTGCAGCCGCTGAAGCCGCTCCTCCGGAGCGGTGCCCAGCTTCTTGTGCAGCTGGTCCAGCTCGAAGAGCACCCGGGCGTCGGCGGGATTCAGCCGGAACGCCTCCTCCAGGGCAGCCAGAGCCTCCGCAGGGCGGCCCAGCTTGTTGTAATAAGCCAGCGCCAGGTTCCGGTGGACGGTGGGGAAGGCCGGATCGGCCTGCCGCGACCGTTCCCAGCAGGCCACCGCCTCCATATGGCGCTTCCGGTCGTAGTAGAGGCAGCCGAGGTAATAGGCGGCCCGGGCATCCCCCGGCACCGCCGCCACCGCGGCCTCCAACACCTCCTGCTCGAAGGCGGTGTTGGGGAAGCAGTAGTCGGCAGGCGCTGCCGCCGCCAAGGCCAGCTCCGACGCCGCGGAGGCCATGTCGCCGCTTTGGCGGTACAGCCAGGCCAGGGAGTAGTGGGCCAGCGGGTAGCGGCCTACGCCGTCGGCGGGGGCATACAGGCGGAGCACCCGGATGGCCTCCGCCCACAGGCCGCACCCGGCGTAATCCGCCGCCAGGGCCAGGTAGTTATGCGGCTCTCCGCGCAGGAAGCCGCGCAGCTCTGCGGCCGCCGCAGCCGCTCCGGCGGCGTCTGCCGCTAAAAGCGCCAGTTCATGCCTGGCGCCGGCATCGGCGGTATCCGCCGCCAGCGTCTCGGCGGCGGATACCACAGCCTCGTCCAGCCGCCCCAGCTTGCGCAGCAGGGCGGTACGGATGAGCCGCGCCTGGAAGTGGCGGCTGTTGCGCAGAAGCGCCCGCTCCGCCAGCTCCAGCGCTTCCTCGCCCTGCCCCCGGCGGCAGGCGATCTGGGCCAGGGCGAAGTAGCCGCTGTCCTGCCAGGCGGCGTTCCAGACCGCCTTGTAGAAGGCGTTCCACGCCTCATCCAGCTTGCCCTGCCGCTTCAGGGCCATGCCCAGGTGGAACAGGGCCTCCCCGTCGGCAGGATTGGGATTGTGGCGGATGGAGGTCTCCGCCGCTTGGCGCAGATGCGCCTCCGCCTTGGCGTATTCGCCCCGCCGCAGGAGCAGGAGCCCGTAGCCAAGGTTCAGCCGGATATCCGCCGGAGCGCGGCGCAGCCCCTCCAGGTAATATGGCTCCGGCTCCCGGGTGGCATGGCGGTACTGCTCCAGATGCACAGCCGCCAAGTACAAGGCCTCTGCCGTGGCAAGCTCCTCCGGCTCACCGATGGGCTTGGCCGGCTCCGGCAGTTCCTCCTCCGCAGCAGCGGCGGGTTTGTACCGGAGGAGCCGTTTGCCCTCCGCCGTGCCCACCAGCACGGTTACATGCTCAAGGAGCGTGCCCTTCGGCAGCTCCACCTCCCGACAGAGGGTCTCCACCGGGGACAAATCCGCCCGCTCCGACAGATACACCTGCCCGTCTTCTCCAGTCAGCGTCACGTAAGCATCCGGAATTGAGGAGGTAGCATAAACCTGCACCGTTACCCCATTCGCAGCCGCTCTAGCCTCATCGCTGCCCCATGTCTCTACCCCTGCTTTTGCCTCCGTTCCCGAACCGGTTTCCGCACCTGCCTCCATGCCTGCTCCCGCGTCAGTCCCCGATTCCCACAGCTCCAGACTGACCGCCACGTCCAGGTTGGCCTCCCGGATGACGCCTATATTTTTGTACGGCATGAAATACTGCTTGAAGGTCTTCTCCTCATACGGCGCCAGCCAGGAAAAATCCGGCTGGTTGTCCGTATACACACCGGTCATCAGCTCAATGTACGGCCCGTCCTCGTCCGTCAGATTGCGGTCCCAGGCTTGGCCGAAATCCCCGTTGCCCCAGGTCCACTGCTTTTTGCCCGGGGAAATATGGTGGTTCGCAATATGGAGAATACCCGCCTGCTTCCCATGGTCATACCCGCCCACAAAATCATGCTCCGACCGGTAGGCCATATAGGAGGTGGGCACCGGAATATTCTTGTACCGGGAGATGTCCACCCCAGCGGAATAATCCATCTTATAATAAACCCCGTCGGCAATAGGAAACCGGGAGACATCCCGTTTGCCGTGATCCATTACCGCATGGACATCCGGCGGAAACACAGACTGGGTGTGGTCATTGACGGCTACCGCCGGATTGGCCCACCACAGGAAGGTCTGGGGCAGACTGGTGCGGTTGTAAAGCTTCCCGTGGATTTCCAGATACGCCTTGCCCGGATACAGGGTAAAGCCCGCCTCGCCCTTGGTGCCGTACATGCGGTCAATCTCGCTGCACCAGACGGTGGCGCTGCCGTCAGCGTTTTCGGCAAGCCGGTATTCCACCGGGCCGAAGGTGTTGGGGCGGTGATGCTGCGGCCAGTTGAATTCAATCCCGCCGGAAATCCATGGCCCTGTCAGTCCCACCAGCGCAGGCTTGATCACCCGGTTATAGTAGACGAAGTCATAATTGTTGGTTTTGTCCAAAGCCCGGTAGATGCGACCGCCCAGCTCCGGCATCACGGCGATCAGCAGATATTCGTTCTCCATATAAACCAGCCGGTACAGGCGGTCCTCCTTGTGATCCTCAATCCGGTCGATCACCGGATGGGGGTACACCTTCCCCGAGCTGCCCTGGTAAATCCGTTTCTCCAAAAACATCGGATTCCGGTCAGGCTCCCCCGTTCCGTAGGTGGGAATATAGACCGTTTCCTCCCAAATCCTCACCATCTCTTCCTGCCCTGTTCCCTTCTCCTGCTGCTCCATACCCATTCTCCCTCCCAAAAAGGCTGCGCCGGCACTCCGGTGCTGATGATACCCCCAGTCTATCCCGCCGCCCCCTCCAAGCCAATGCATCATGTAAGGATTAGGATGGATCATATCCGGTTTTGAAATTCCCATAATCCCTTATGTTGACAAGGGAAGCAGCGGATGTTCATAATAATCTTATGAAAACCGACCCTATTCAAAAAAAGGAAGGCTTTGCCTCCCAGAAGCTGATTGTGATTCCTCCGGCCTTTCTGGAGGAGCATGGGGAGCATCCCCTAATCCGCCCCTTATATGCAACCGACATCGGCTATTTCCCCAAAGCCCGCTACCATAACCGCGCCCGGCCCGAAGGCTCCAGCGCTTATATTGTGATGCTCTGCGAGGAGGGCTCCGGCTGGTACAGCATCGGCGGCGGCAAAACCCAAGCCGTGGAGCGGGGGCAGCTGTTTGTTCTGCCGCCTAATACAGAGCATGCCTACGGCGCGTCCACGGAGAACCCGTGGAGCATCTACTGGGTGCATGTTATGGGAAACGATGCGCCCGCTTTTTTCGGAGCTGCCGATTCCGGCGCAGGGGGCAATCCGGTGCAGGTGGGCTACGAGAAAGCCGTTAAGCTGGCTGGGCTGTTCAATGAATGCACCGATATTTTGCTGAAGGGCATGACCGCGGATCATATGGTGTACGTCTCCCAGACCCTGCGGCATCTCTTGGGTGTGGCCTGCTTTCTCCACGGCGGCCTGCAGCCTGGAAGTGAGCGGGGACAGATGATCGAGGAAACGGTGCAGCTGATGAACGACCGGGTAGGCTCTACCCTGACCCTGAAGGAGCTGGCGGAGGCGGCGCGGCTGTCAGTGCCCCATTACGTGCAGCTCTTTAAGACCCGCACCGGATACACGCCCATCGACTTTTATCTGAAGCTAAAAATCCAGCGGGCCTGCCAGTACCTGGACATGACAGATTTAACCCTGAAGCAGATTGCCGGACAGGTGGGCTTCTCCGACCCGTATTATTTTTCCCGGATGTTCCGGAAGATTGTGGGCATGGCCCCCTCCGATTACCGCAAAACAAAAAAAGGCTGAGACCCGTTTATGGGCTCAGCCTTTCTTTTTGCCTATGCTGGCGCACACTATGCTCCGCCCTTATGACGCAAATGCGTACGCAGTTTCTACAGCTTGCCCGCCGCCCACAGGGCTGCCTGCCGCACCCAGCGGGAATAC
>JAQSYT010000301.1 GCA_029256065.1 Paenibacillaceae bacterium | reverse complement strand
GTTTTTGCGTTTTGCGGGGCTGGAAATGGTGGCTTCGAATTCTAACGGTGCTCACTTCCGTTAGGTTTTGGCGGGCGTGTTTTGTTGCCGAATAAGGGCTGTGGCTTCCGTTAGAATCGGGAAGGAACGCGGTTCTTTGGAAAAGGGTTGCGGGAACGGCGGTTTTTCGGCACAATAAGGGGAAATATTGCTGGAGTAAAGGGGAGCTGCATATGTACGGGGCGCCATTATCTGCCCATGCACGGAAGATCATGCTGCTGGGAGCGGGCGAGCTTGGCAAGGAGGTTGTGCTGGAGGCACAGCGGCTGGGCATTGAAACCATTGCGGTGGACCGCTATGAAGGGGCACCGGCCATGCAGGTAGCCCACCGCAGCTATGCAGTGGACATGCTGGACGGGGCAGTCCTCCGGGAGCTGATCCTGAAGGAGAAGCCGGATCTGATCGTGCCGGAGATTGAAGCTATCGCCACGGAGGAGCTGATCCGGCTGGAGGAGGAGGGCTTCCGCGTGATTCCCACAGCCCGGGCTTCCCGGCTGACCATGGACCGGGAGGGCATCCGCAGGCTGGCTGCGGAAACCCTGGGGCTGCCCACGGCCGGCTATGCCTTCGCCGATAGCCTGGACGAGCTGAAGGCGGCCGTGGAGCAAATCGGCACGCCCTGTGTCATCAAGCCGGTGATGAGCTCCTCCGGCAAGGGCCAGAGCGTCTGCCGCAAGCCGGAGGATGCGGAGCGCTCTTGGGATTTGGCATTGGAGGGCGGACGCGGCCGCAAAACCCGGGTTATTGTGGAGGAGTTTATTCCCTTCGATTCGGAAATCACCCTGCTGACCGTCCGGTCGGTAACCGGTACGGTATTCTGTCCGCCTATCGGCCATGTGCAGAAGGATGGCGATTATATTGAATCCTGGCAGCCCCATGCCATGACTCCAGGTCAAATTGAAGCTGCGGAAGAGATCGCCCGGCAGGTGACGGAGGCTCTCGGCGGCCACGGACTGTATGGTGTGGAGCTGTTCCTGGCCGGCG
Source organism: Paenibacillaceae bacterium (assembly GCA_029256065.1). GTDB lineage: Bacteria > Bacillota > Bacilli > Paenibacillales > NBRC-103111 > Paenibacillus_AR. Next base: position 5,480 of record JAQSYT010000301.1, on the reverse strand, counting down.
ACCGGGTGATTTTCAGCGAGGTATCCCCGCGGCCCCATGATACGGGAATGGTGACGATGGCGACGCAGGATCTGTCTGAGTTTGCTCTCCATGTACGGGCTATCCTGGGCTTCCCGGTGGACGGTGTCCGTCAGTTCTCGCCAGGCGCTTCCCGGACGTTGAAGGCTTGGGAGGAGTCCCGGAGCTACCGGATCGGCGGGCTGGAGCAGGCCCTTGCTGTGCCGCGGACTCAGGTGAGGGTGTTCGGCAAGCCGGAAACCAAGGTTGGCCGCCGCATGGCTGTGGCCGTAAGCGCCGGGGATACGGTAGAGGAAGCAAGAGCCCGCGCAGAAGAGGCGGTCAGCCACATGACCATTGAATATAATTAATTTGAGGTGCAAAAAAAACAGGAGTCCCCGCACGGTTGGCCGGGAGCTCCTGTTTTTTGTTGCGCCATTGCTTTACCGGGGGCGGGGCTCTTTACAGATGCGGATATTTTCTGTGCTCCACCAAATCGATGGCGCCCAGTACCACATGAGCCAGGCCAAAGCCCATTACAGCGGTGGAAATCATGGGGTACTTGCCCCGGAAGGCGGCTCCGGTGGCGGTGACGGCAGTGCCCAAAACAGTGGGAATCAGTCCTTCTCGCATGAATGAATCGCTCCTTTTTGTGGATAAATATAAGAATGCTTTCTCTCAGCAGCCTCCTCAAACGGTCTGAACTGCTTCAGGCGTCTTTCGGAGAATGATCGGCGATGTAACGGATATAGGATTTGAAAAAAAGTCTGTCCGTATCCGATGTAAGCATTGGCAGCCGGATCATTTGCTGTTAGGCTCTTTTCACGTTATAATAATTATAAATTATAATTAGTCTAAACAAAGGAGGTCTTGACATGAAGGCGCCAGTGAAGCAAATTGCCTTAAAGGAGTGGGCGTCCGCCATCAAGGCTCTGCGGGAAGGCAAGCAAATTCTGGTGATGCGCAAGGGCGGCATCATCGAGGAAACCAGGGACTTCCAAGTGGAAAGCCACCATTTTTACTTATATCCCACCTATGAGCATCAGAAGCGGGAGCTGCTGAAGGAAAAAGAGCAGTATACCGTGGACGAGACACTTGCCGGTTGGTCTGTGGATGACGCGGAGGTGGAGCTTACCGCTTTTGCCGATGTGGTTGAGGATATTGAGGTGCTGGACCAGGAACAGCTTGACAGGCTTTCCGGCTTTCACATCTGGACGGATACCTTTGCCGAAGAACGGTTGAAGTGGAAGAAGAAAAATCCGCTCCATGTGCTTCTTCTGCGTGTGTATCAATTGGAGGAGCCTCTGTCCATTCCCATCCGCGAAGGCTACCTGGGCTGCAAATCCTGGGTGGAAATTGCCGATCCATTGCCCGCGGTGAAGAAAACGCCGGTTCTGACCGACGAGGAATTCGCCCGCCAGTGCGAAGCGGTTAAATCCGCGCTTACCGGGTCAGGTGTGGCCGTAAGCTGACTATATTTTACGCAAGCCGCCAAGCCTTGGATCTTTTTGGCTGCAGTCAGGCCGGAGGGACCGGGCTTTTTTCATGGGTTATTTTTAACAAATATAAGCAAAGAGACTTTCCAAACATTAAAGTTGAACAAATTATTCAGTTGCCCTTTATTGATTCATCAGGGTGCGCTATAATATTCCTATATTTGATTGAGAATCATTGATAATCACAAAGACCCATTATAAAATAAAAACCATTTCAGCAACCGGAGGGAAAATCCATGTCGAATGTTCCTGTGTTGACAATCACCGATTTGAAAGCAAGCGTGGAAGGCAAGGAAATCGTAAAAGGTCTCAGCCTGGAAATCAAGGGCGGCGAGGTTCATGCCATTATGGGTCCCAACGGTACCGGCAAAAGCACCTTGTCCTCGGCTCTGATGGGCCACCCGAAATATGAAGTGACGGACGGAGCTGTAACCCTGAACGGCGAAGATGTGCTGGAAATGGCTGTAGATGAACGCGCACGGGCCGGCTTGTTCCTGGCCATGCAGTATCCCAGCGAAATTACCGGCGTTACCAATTCCGACTTCCTGCGCAGCGCCATTAATGCCCGCCGCGGGGAAGGCAATGAAATCTCCCTGATCCGGTTTATCCGCCAGATGGAAGCGAAGATGAAGGAGCTGGACATCAACCCTGAGTTCGCCCACCGCTACCTGAACGAAGGCTTCTCCGGCGGCGAGAAGAAGCGCAACGAAATTCTCCAAATGATGTTGATCGAACCGAAGATCGCCATTCTTGACGAGATTGACTCCGGTCTTGATATTGATGCTCTGAAAATTGTGGCGGCAGGCGTCAACACGCTCCGCAGCCCGGAGCGGGCTTTCCTGATTATTACCCACTATCAGCGTCTCTTGAACTATGTGACTCCTGATTTTGTCCACGTGATGATGCAGGGCCGCATTGTGAAGTCCGGTGGTCCGGAGCTGGCTGAACGCCTGGAGGCGGAAGGCTATGATTGGGTGAAGGAAGAGCTGGGGATTGTAGACGAAACTGTCGGACAGGAAGCATAGAGAGAGGAAGTGGAGGAAAAGCGATGAGCATACAAACTGTTCTTCCTATAGACCGCGGCACCGTTCAGGCACTGTCGGAGCGCAACCGGGAACCGCAATGGATGAAGGAGCTTCGGCTTAAAGGCTTGGAGCTGGCAGAAACTCTGGAGCTTCCTTTCCTGGAGAAAACCCGGCTTGACCGCTGGAATCTCAGCACATACGGCAGCTATCAGCCGGCCGATGCAATCCAATCGGTGTCCGAGCTTCCCGAGGAGGCCAAGAGCCTGTTCGGCGAAAGCTTCTCTAACAGCCTGTTGATCCAACGCAATTCAAGTGCTGCTTACAGTCATCTGTCCGAAGCGGCTGCGGCCCAAGGCGTGCTGTTTACCGATTTGGAGACGGCTGTCCGTGAGCATGGCGATTTGGTGCAAACCTATTTCATGAAGGCCGTTGCCCAGGATGAACACAGTCTGGCTGCATTGCACAGCGCAGTATGGAATGGCGGAGCCTTCTTATATATTCCGAAGAATGTTCAAGTGGAGCTGCCTGTGCAGGCCTTGTTCCTGGCTGAAGGAGCTGAGGGGGCATGCGCACCTCACGTTCTGATCGTAGCTGAAGAAAACAGCTCAGTGACCTATGTGGAAAATATTATTTCCACAGGTGACGCCGGAGAGCGAGTAGTCAACGGTGTAGTAGAAGTGTTCGCCAAGGCAGGCGCCAAGGTAAGAGCAGCTTCTATCCATAACTTGGGCAATGGGCTGACGGATTTGTCCTACCGCCGCGCAATCGTGGAGAAGGATGCTTCTGTGGAGTGGGTCATCGGGGAGCTGAGCAATGGCAACGCCGTTTCCGATACAACCATTCTGCTCAAGGGTGACGGCTCCACCTCCGATACCAAGGTGATCTGTGTGGGCACCGGCGAGCAGCGGCTCAGCCTGACCACCAAAGCGGTCCACTTCGGCAAAATGTCCGAAAGCGATATGATTACCCGCGCCGTAATGAGAGATAACGCTACCGCCATCATTAACGGCATTACGAAGATAGAAAAGGGCGCTACCGGCGCCAACGGCCAGCAAACCGAGAAGGTGCTGATGCTGTCGCCAGGCGCACGGGGAGATGCCAATCCGATTCTTCTGATCGACGAGGACGATGTTAAGGCAGGTCATGCTGCCAGTGTGGGCCAGGTCAACCCCGAGCAGATCTATTATTTGATGTCCAGAGGCATTACGAAGGAAATGGCACAGCGTCTCATCATCTACGGCTTCCTTGCCCCTGTGGTGTCTGAAATTCCGATTGCCAAAATCGAGGACCAACTGCAGCGGCTGGTCGAAAGGAAGCTGGAGCAATGAATGCCAAGGAGATCCGCAAGCTTTTTCCTATTCTGAACCAGGAGGTTAACGGCCATCCCCTAGTGTATCTGGATAGTGCCGCCACCTCCCAAAAGCCTCTGCAGGTTATTGAGGCCGTCAAGCATTACTACGAATGGGATAATGCCAATGTCCACCGGGGAGTCCACACATTGGGCTCCCGGGCCACGGACGCTTATGAGGGGGCGCGGGAAAAGGTAAGAGGGTTCCTGAACGCCCGCCATACGGAGGAAATTATCTTTACCCGCGGTACCACCACAGCGCTGAATCTGGTTGCAGCCAGCTACGCCAAAAGTGTCTGCCGAGAGGGCGACGAGATTGTGATCACGCTTATGGAGCATCACAGTAATCTGATCCCCTGGCAGCAGGTTGCCAAGGCAACGGGTGCAACGTTGAAGTATATCCCCCTCCAGCAGGACGGGAATATCACCCTTGCGGATGCGGAAGCTGCCATTACCGACAAAACCAAGGTGGTAGCGATCGCTTATGTATCCAACGTTATGGGTGTGGTGCATCCGGTGAAGGAGCTTGCGGCCATTGCCCACCGCCACGGCGCGGTGATGGTGGTGGATGGAGCCCAATCCACCCCCCATATGAAGGTGGATGTACAGGATCTGGACTGCGATTTCTATGCCCTGTCCGGCCATAAGATGTGCGCACCTACCGGCATTGGCGCCCTGTACGGCAAGAAGGAGCTGCTGGAAAAGATGGAGCCCATCGAATTCGGCGGCGAAATGATCGACTTTGTGGACTTATACGATTCCTCCTGGAAGGAGCTTCCCTGGAAGTTCGAAGGCGGCACCCCCATTATCGCAGGAGCGGTAGGGTTGGGAGCAGCTATTGATTTCCTTGAAAGCATTGGGCTTGATGAAATCCATGAGCATGAGGAAAAGCTTTCAGCGTACGCCATGGGCGTGCTTTCGGAGCTGGAAGGGCTGACGGTTTATGGACCGTCATCAGGCAAACGCCCCGGGCTGGTCACCTTCAACTTGGGGGATGTCCATCCCCACGATGTGGCCACTTTCCTGGATGCGGAAGGCATCGCTGTCCGGGCCGGACACCATTGCTGCCAGCCGCTGATGCGCTGGCTGAAGGCCTCCGCCACGGCAAGAGCCAGCTTCTATCTGTACAACACGGAAGAGGACATCGACCGCTTGGCGGAATCTCTGAAGCGGACAAAGGAGTACTTTAGCGATGCAATTGGATGATTTATACCGCCGGGTCATTATGGATCATTATAAAAACCCCCGCAATAGGGGACATTTCGAGGATAATGGTGTGACGATCGACTTGCATAACCCCACCTGCGGCGACCGGATTTCCCTGCAGCTGAAGGTGGAGGATGGCATTGTGAAGGAATCCCGGTTTTCGGGAGAGGGCTGCTCCATCAGCATGTCCTCGGCCTCCATGATGACCGAAGCAGTCAAAGGCAAGACATTGGAGGAAGCGCAGGCTATGGCCGAGAAGTTCTCCTGCCTGATGAAGGGTGAGCCGGTGGAATTCGATTATGAGGACCTGGAGGCACTCTCCGGCGTCAACAAGTTCCCGGCCCGGATCAAATGCGCCACCCTAGCGTGGAATGCACTGCGCAAGGGAGTCGAGCAGTCCCGGTAAAG
>JAQSYT010000300.1 GCA_029256065.1 Paenibacillaceae bacterium | reverse complement strand
GGCTGCGACTCTTGCGGCGTATCGGGGAGCAGCGGCAATTGGTGCCTCCCACGTGAACGAGGCCGCCGCTATGGTGCTGCCCCACCGGATGAAGCGGACTCCGTTTGCTGCCCCCGACCAACGAATGGAAGCCATCAGCGAAACACTGGGCAGGCTGAAGCTGGCATGAGCGGTAGTACGGGCAATTTTTATCCGTTTGCGGCTGTGGTGGGCCAGGAGGAAGCCAAGCTGGCTCTAATCCTTCATGTGGTGCACCGGGGTTTGGGCGGTGTGCTTCTTTCGGGGAAAAGCGGCACGGCAAAGTCAGTGCTGCTCCGGGGGGGAGCCCAACTGGCTGACGAGACGGGGCCGGTGGAGATTCCCTTGGGGGTTACCGAGGACCGGCTGTTGGGCAGCCTTGACCTGCGGGCGATGCTGCAGTCTGGAGAGAGGCGGCTGCAGCCGGGATTGCTGTCCGATGCCCATGGGCGGATTCTGCTGGCGGATCATTTCAACCTGCTGCCGCAGGGCTTCGCCCAGGCCATAGCGGATGCGGTTAAATCCGGCTGGCTGAGACTGGAGCGGGAAGGCTTTTCGGCTTGTGTCCCCTCGGAGTTCCGTTTGTTCGCCGCTGTTCAGCCGGAGGAGGGGGAGCTGTCCTCCGGGCTGCAGGATGTCTTCGGACTTTATGTGCAGCTGCAAGGCGTGGAAGACATGGAGGAGCGTAAGGAAATTATCCGGCGGCAGCTGGATTTTGAGAACGACCCGGTCGGTTTTGTGAAGCGCTATGCGGAAGCGTCGGTTTCCTTGCGCCTCCGCATTGCAGAGGCCAGGCGGAGGCTGCCATTAGTGGCGGTCCGGGAGGAGGCCATCCGCCTGGCTGCACTGCTGGCGCGGGATGCAGGCTGCCAGGGCCAACGACGGGAGCTGTTTGCAGTGGAGACAGCCAGAGCCTTGGCTGCCTGGGAAGGGCGTTTGTTCTGCACGGCAGCGGATGTCTCCCGCGTGGCGGGATGGGTGATTGAGCCGTGGAGAAGCGCAGCCAATGAGACAGGTCAGAAGCAGTCCCGGCCAAGCGGGCGGGGGGACACCGGCTCTGCTCCCCCTGCGGAGCAGGCTGGAGGCGGGGAGCCCGGCGCGCCGGACCGGTCTGCCGGGGCAAGCGGCGAGCAGACGGGAGCAGGTGGTGGGCAAACCGAAGCAGACATTGGGCAACCGGAAGCAGACGGTGACCAAACCGGAGACTCCGGCGGGAACCGGCAGGAGCCGCTGAAGGTTGAGGCGGCAGGCCAGGCCTATGGCATCCGGCCCATGACTTTTGAGCCGGGAGACCGGAATCTGCGCAGCGGTGCGGGCCGCCGCAATCTGACCCGTTCGGGGACCCGGCAGGGGCGGTACGTGAGCTTCCGCCTGCCGTCTGCGGCGCAGGCGGGGGATATTGCCCTGGACGCCACGCTGCGGGCGGCGGCGCCGTTTCAGGCGGTGCGCCGCCGCAGGCCCGGCGCACGCGCGGTGATTCTGCCGGAGGACATCCGGCAGAAGGTAAGGCAGCGCCGCACCGGCACAGCCATCCTGTTGGCTGTGGATGCCAGCGGCTCCATGGCGGCCAAGCGGCGGATGGCCGCGGTCAAGAGCGCGGTGCTGTCCCTGCTCCAGGACGCTTACCAGAAGCGGGACCGCATCGGCTTGCTGGCGTTCCGCGCAGGGACGGCAGAGGAAATCCTGCCGCTGACCCGGAGCGTGGAGCTGGCCATGAAGCTGCTCCAGGAATTGCCCACCGGCGGAAAGACGCCGCTGGCCAAGGCTATCCGGCAGGGCTGGGAGATTCTGGAGCGGGCCCGCCGCAAGGACAAGGAGCTGATTCCCGTGCTGGTGCTGGTTACAGACGGCAGGGCTACCCAGGCCTTGGACGGCAGCACCTCCGGCAGCGCTGCGGAGATGCTGAAGAACTGCATGCGCATGGCCGGGGCTTTCCGGCAGAGCGGACTGCATGCGCTGGTCATTGATACGGAGCAGGGCTTTGTCCGGCTGAAGCAAGCGGCCCAATTGGCGGAGGCCATGGGGGCGGGATATTGCCGCCTGGAGGAATTGGACGGAGACGGAATGGCCAGTGTCATCCGGCACATGGTGAAAGGAGAACGATGATGAAGCTGGTTATATGTACCGCCTCGAATGATGTGCTGCGGAATTTTTCCGTTATTTATTCCTCCCTTGAACCGGAGCAAAAGCAGGAGCTGAAGCTATCGCTTTACCATACGGAGAATGCTCCGGAGCCTTCCGCTCTGGAGCAGATGACAGCAGCTGTCCGTGAAGCGGATTTTATCATCCATGATCCCCACGGCATGCCGGATGTATTGGCTAAGCACCTGCTGGACATTTGCTCCGGAAGTGGAGCGCAGCAGATTACGGTGGGAGGAGACAGCGGGAGATTAGGCAAGCTCCTCCGGCTGGGAGGCCTTACCGCCCATGATTTGGAGACCGCAGCAGCGGATACAACAGGGCAGCGGCAGTCTGTTCAGCCGATATCCCTGCTATCCCCTGATAAGCAAAGGAATTATGAACTGCTGCTGAAGCTGCGGGCTTACTGGCAATCCGGCGGATTGGAAAACATGCGCAATCTGCTCCTGCAGGTGGTTCTCCTGTGCAGAAGCACGGAATCCTCTCTCTGGCCGCTTCCGGAGGAGCCCTTGACTCTCCAGGGGCTCTCCCTGTATGATCCTGCTGCCCGCTTCTGCTATCCGACCTTGCAGGACCGCTGGCGGGAAGCGTCCCGTAGCCCGGATCTCCCAACGGTTGCTGTTCTATTCATGGGCAGCACCTACCCTGTGGATCTGCATCCGATAGTGGCCGGAATCATGAGCCGGGTTCAGGGCTTTGCCCATGTGCTGCCGGTTGCCTTCGGCTCTATCACCGGGGTGGACGCAGCGCAGCTGAGGGAGCTGCTGATGTTTGGGGGCCCGTCGGGGGAAGCCGTCAGCATGGTGGTGAATTTCATCCCCTTCCGGCTTGGAGCAGGACCTGTAAGCGGGGATTCCGCCGCCATTCTGGCGCTGCTGGAGGAGCTGAAGGCGCCGCTTTTGCACCCCGTTTTTCTGTCCAAACGTCTGAGGCAGGAATGGGAGGAGTCCCAGGAGGGTCTCTCTCCGGGGGAATTCCTTGTTCAGATGATGCTGCCCGAGCTGGATGGGGCGATTGAGCTTTTGCCCATAGCCGCTATGGATGAGGAGGTTTTCCACGAGGAGCTGAATATCAGGTGGAGAAGCCTGTCCCTCCTTGAGGAACGGGCCGAACGGCTGGCAGCCAAAATCCGCCGTTGGCTGACTCTGCAGAAAAAGCCCCGGCAGGAGAAGCGGTTATCCATTCTTTGCTACAATTATCCTCCGGGGGAAGCCCATCTTTTCGGAGGCTCCTTTATTGATACCTTCGAATCGGTTTCCCGGCTGCTCGCCCGGTTGAAGCAGGAAGGCTACACGGTCCAGGAGATGTCAGCGGAGGAACTGCGTGATGCCTTTTTGCAGGGAGGGCTGGTGAACTCTGCCCAGTGGAGCGACAGCGGCGCATCGCCCTCCATGCTGCATTATCCCCATGACCGTTGCGAGGCATATTTCCGGATGTCCCCATACCGGTCGGAAATGGCGGAGCAGTGGGGGCAGCCTCCCGGAGAAATCATGACTGACGATAACAGCTATCTCATCCCGGGGCTGGTGAACGGCAATGTGTTTATCGGGCTGCAGCCGGCCAGAGGCATACACGAGCAGGCCGAAAAAGCCTACCACGACCGGACGGTGCTCCCGCCCTATCAATATCAGGCCTTCTATCATTATATTAAAGAGGAGTTCCGGGCCGATGCTATTCTTCATGTAGGAACACACGGCACCCTGGAATTCATGGCGGGCAAGGAAGCGGGCATGTCCGGCAATTGTCTGCCGGATGAGCTGGTGGGCGAGCTGCCCCATCTCTATTATTATTATGTGGGCAATCCCGCCGAAGCCATGGTGGCCAAACGGCGCAGCCATGCGGTGCTCATGAGCTACCAGTCTCCGCCTTTTGTGGAAAGTGAGCTGTATGGCGAGTACACAATGCTGGATTCCCTCCTGAACGATTACCGTCAGGCGGAAAAGCTGAACCCAGGCCAGTGCCCGGAAATTTGGACGCGGATTGTCCGTAAGGCTGAGGAGCTGCATCTGGAGGCAAAAGATGCTGAAGCGGTTGAGGATGAAATCTACCGGATGCGGCGCTCCCTGATTCCCGCAGGCCTGCATGTTTTGGGGAGAGGGTATGACACAGAGGAGGCTTCCTCCTACATGAAATTTGTCCTGAGGCATGACCGGCATGGAATCCGTTCGTTGTCCTATCTTGTTGCTGCTGCTGAGGGACAGGACTACGACCGGCTGATGGAGGAAAACAACACGAAGGAACTGCAACGCTTGGATACACGGGTGTCGCAGTTGGTCAGCCAATACGCCCGGACGGGAGAAATCCCGCCGTTTCCTTCAGCCGATGCTGCCCTGGAGGACTCCTGGGCCCAGACCTGGAAGTTCGGACAGGAGGCATTCCGACTAGCCTCCTCCAATCAGGAGCTGGAGCAGCTGATCCGTCTGCTGGACGGGGAACACTCCCCGGCGCGGCTGAGCGGCGATGCTATCCGGCATCCGGATATTTTGCCCACAGGCTATAACCTGTACCAGTTTGATTGCCGGTCGGTTCCCAGCGATACCGCGGCGGCGCGGGGAGCGGCTATTGCGGAGAATCTGGTGGAGCTGTACAGGAGCCGCCATGGAAAAGTGCCGGATACCATTGCCCTTGTCATGTGGGGCTTGGAAACCTCCCGCACCCAGGGAGAAACCTTCGGCCAGATTCTCTGGCTGATGGGTGTGCGGATTGCAGGAAGAAGCCGGTTCAACCAACCGGTGTACGAAATGATTCCCTTGCCCGAGCTGGGACGGCCCCGGATCAACGTGGTGGTGACGATCTGCGGCTCCTTCCGGGACATGTTCCCCAATTTGCTGGAGGTGCTGAATGGTTTGTTCAGGCAGATTGCACAGCTTGACGAATCAAATGAGGAGAATCGGCTCAAGGGCCATACCATGAACCAGTACCGTAAGCTGCTGGCAGACGGTTATGAAGAAGCGGAGGCCTGGGACCTGGCCTGCGCCCGCATCTTCGGACCTGCAGCTGTCGAATATGGCACCAATCTAACCAAGCTGGTGGAGACCAAGGCATGGACACAGGAATCCGAGCTGGGTGAATCGTATATGAACAGCCTCAAGTACGTGTACAGCAGCGCCAGCCGGGGAAAAGAAGCAGGGGAGCTGTTCGCCTCCCGGCTGGGCTCGGTGGAGCTGGTCGCCCAGGTGCGCAGCGATCATGAGCATGAGGTGACGGATCTGGACCATTTCTACGAGTTTTTCGGAGGTTTGGCCAAATCCGTGAGCATGATGAAGGGGACTGAGGCGGACATCTACATCTCCGATACTACCGGGGAACGCCCGCATACGGAGGATGCCGCCATCGCTATCGGAAGAGGCCTTCGCACCCGGCTTTTGAATCCCAAGTGGATCAACGGGCTTCTGGAGCATCCTTATCATGGGGCGCAAAAGATTGCCGAGCGGTTCGGCAACATGGTGGGGCTGGCGGCTACCACCGGCAAGGTGGACTCCTGGATGTTTTCGGAGCTTCACCAGACTTACGTAACGGATGAGGAACGGAGCAAGCAGATGGAGGAAAATAACCGCTGGGCCTACCATCAGGTGCTGGAAAGTCTGCTGGAAAGCCACCAGCGCCGGTATTGGGACGCCTCGGAGGAGGAGCTGGAGCAGCTCCGTTCCCGCTATATGGAGCTGGAGGGGGAGCTGGAGGGCTAGTGATCTGCTGGCCGGCTCACATCGGGTAACAATATAAAAAGCATGGACTCCCATTGCAGGGGCCATGCTTTTTATATACTCGAAAATGGGCTCAACCTTTTATGAATGCCGGTGTTGGAGGTATGCCCTTTCATGATCGCAAAGTCATCCACGCCAAGCACCAATCCTCTTGAAGATGGGCGACGGGAGTGGCGTCGATATGAAGTTCATTGTGGTCGACAAACAGAGTCTGGCTTACGTGTAACTCTGGTATGTTGAGAAGTTCGTTGATATACTGGGTTTGCATCTGCTTCTTCCTTTTGTTGTGGTTGGGGAATTACAACAATACTGGAGTGGCAGGAATCAAGTAGACCGATGAATTCCCGGATCGGCTTTCGTCTAAATAAACGAAGGCATCAATGCAACAAACCAATTTGACGATGAGGTGTTTAAAATGGCATTAATGTCCACATTTACGAGCCTCAATCTGCCTGTAAACAACGTAGATAAATCGAAGGCATTCTTCACCGGACTCGGATTCGAGCTCAACCCGGAATTCCCCGAGAATGAGCAGTCGGTAGCTATCGTAATGGGCGACAACCTGCAGGTCATGCTGCTCACCAAAGAACTTTTAAAGTCGCTCACGCAGAAGGAAACCGTTGATACGGAAAAGTATGCGCAAATGACGATCGCATTGGCCTTCGAGAGCCGGGAAAAGGTC
>JAQSYT010000299.1 GCA_029256065.1 Paenibacillaceae bacterium | reverse complement strand
CATTCCCAGCTGTATGTGGCTATGGGAGCGGCTTTGTCTGCACGGGGCGATGATCCGGTGACCATTAAGTCACTGGCTTCATCTCTGCCCAGGCTGTTCGAAGCCCGCGAGGAAGCATCCGGGCGTCTCGCGCCCCTGTTCGCCTCGGAGGAGGAGCTGGAGCAGTTCCGCCAGCGGCATAACCGGACTGTAGGCCAGAGAAGCCTGGCTGATTATGCGGGCAAGTGCTTCCTGGGTCTGGATGCAGGCTCCACCACCACCAAGGCGGCTCTCATCGATGAAGAGGGCAACCTGCTGTTTACCCGCTATATGAAGAACGGAGGCAAACCGCTGCAATCGGCGGTGTCCATCGTCCGGGAGATGTACCGGGAGATGCCCGCAGCCGCCACAGTGGCCGGAGCCACTATCACCGGGTATGGAGAAGGTCTGATCCAGGCGGCGATTGGCGCGGAATGGGGCGAGATCGAGACGGTGGCCCACTATAAGGCGGCACGCCATTTCCTGCCAGAGGTGGATCTGATTATCGACATCGGCGGCCAGGATATGAAGTGCCTGCGGATCAAGAACGGCGGGATCGACAGCATTATGCTGAACGAGGCCTGCTCCTCAGGCTGCGGCTCCTTCCTGGAGTCCTTCGCCGAATCCCTGCAGATGAATGTGGAGGAGTTTGCAGCGAATGCCCTGCTGGCCAAGGAGCCCTTGGATCTGGGCTCCCGCTGCACCGTGTTCATGAATTCCAAGGTGAAGCAGGCCCAGAAGGAAGGGGCAACCATCGGTGAGATTTCCGCCGGGTTATCCTATTCGGTTATTCACAACGCCCTGTACAAGGTCATCAAAATCCGCAATCCGGAGGAGCTGGGCAAGCGGATTGTCGTTCAGGGCGGAACCTTCAAGAACGATGCTGTACTGCGTGCCTTCGAACGGGTGACGGGCAGGGAGGCGGTCCGGCCCGAGATCGCCGGGATCATGGGGGCCTTCGGCGCCGCCCTGATCGCCCGGGAGCGCGGGGCAGGCAATGAGCGGAGCACTCTCTTGGACGCGGCCGGACTGGAGCGGCTGGCCTTCGAATCGAAGATGGAGCGCTGTAAGCTCTGCGGCAACCAATGTCTGATGACAGTGAACAGCTTCGGGGACGGCAGGCGCCATGTGACCGGCAACCGCTGCGAGCGGGGAGCCGGCGGGGAGAAATCCTGCGAGGATACCCCCAATCTGTTCGATTACAAATACAAGCGATTGTTTGGATATAAGTCCTTGCCGGAGAACGAGGCGGTCCGGGGCAAGGTTGGCATTCCCCGGGTGCTGAACATGTACGAGAACTATCCCTTCTGGCACACCTTCTTCACCGCTCTGAAGTTTAGGGTTGAGCTGTCTCCCAAGTCCACCCGCCGGCTTTACGAGCAGGGGTTGGAGTCTGTACCCTCGGATACGGCCTGCTTCCCGGCCAAGCTGACCCATGGTCATGTGACCAGTCTGGCTAAACGGGATGTGCGGTTTATCTTTTACCCTTGCCTGCCCTATGAGCGCAACGAGCATCCCACTGCCAACAACCACTACAACTGTCCGGTGGTGGCTTCTTATCCGGAGGTGCTGAAGAATAATGTGGATGTGCTGAAGGAACTGGAGATGCCATTTCTTCATCCGTACCTGCCCTTTGACAATACGGAGCGCTTGGCCAAACGGCTGTATGAGGAATTGCAGGAATATGGGGTTACCCGCCAGGAGGTAGAGGCAGCTGTCCGGGAGGCGCGGGAGGAGGAGACCCGGGCCCAAGCGGATATCCGCCGCAAGGGAGAAGAAACGCTGCAGATGCTGAAGGAGACGGGCCAGCGGGGCATTGTGCTGGCTGGACGCCCCTACCATCTGGACCCGGAGATTCATCATGGCATTCCGGATCTGGTGGCAGGTATGGGACTCGCCGTTCTGACGGAGGATTCGGTCTCCCATCTGGAGGCAGTGGAACGCCCTCTTACCTTCGTGGACCAGTGGATGTATCACTCACGGCTGTACTCCGCCGCTTCGTTGGTGGCCCGCGAGCCCAATCTGGAGCTGGTGCAGCTGAATTCCTTCGGCTGCGGCATCGATGCCATCACCGGAGACCAGGTGAAGGAAATTCTGGAGCAATCGGGCCGGATGCATACCCTGCTGAAGATTGATGAAGGCAGCAATCTGGGGGCGGTGCGCATCCGCATCCGGTCGCTGCTGGCCGCTATGGAGGAACGGCAGCTCCTGGAGCAGAAGAGGGCGGCCGGAGGGACAGCCGCTGCTGTAACCGCCGGGGGGCCAAGAAAACACACCCGGAAGCTGTTTACGGAAGAGATGCGCAAGACCCATACCATACTGGTGCCGCAGATGTCCCCTATCCATTTCGAACTCTTGGAGGAGGCCTTCCAGGCCTCGGGCTACAACCTGAAGGTCATCAAAACCACCGATAAGAAAACGGTGGACGCCGGTCTGCAGTATGTGAACAATGACTCCTGCTTCCCGTCCATTCTGGTGGTGGGCCAGCTGATTTCGGCGCTGAAATCAGGAGATTATGATCCGAAAAACACCTCTGTGATGATCACCCAGACAGGCGGCGGCTGCCGGGCCACCAACTACATCGGCTTCCTCCGCAAGGCCTTGGCGGATGCGGGCTTCGGGGATGTAGCGGTGATTCCTCTGGGCTTCACCTCAGAGCCTGTCGGACCCGGCTTTAAGGTGTCTCTGGGACTGCTGAACAAGGCCATCATGGCATTCGCCTACGGGGACCTGTTCATGCGACTCTTGTACCGGACCCGGCCCTACGAGCTGGAGAAGGGGGCGGCTACCATTCTGTTCCGGAAATGGATGGAGCGCTGCAAGGAGTCTGTCCGTTCCGGCAAGTTCAGCCTGTATAAAGCCAATATCCGCAGCATCGTCGAGGATTTTGAACAGCTGCCTATTCATGAGTACCGCAGACCGCGCGTCGGTGTGGTCGGGGAAATTCTCATCAAGTTCCATCCTGGCGCCAACAATGACATTGTGGGTTACCTGGAGCAGGAGGGTATGGAAGCGGTCGTGCCGGATTTGCTGGACTTTTTCCTTTATTGCATCTATGATTCGGACTTTTACTATAAGAAGCTCAATATGAAGACAGGCAAGTATCTGGCTCTGCAGGGAGTGACCAGGATTCTGGAGGGCTACCGCAAGGAGATGCGTGCGGCACTTGGCAAGAGTGACCGGTTTACTCCGCCCCATACGATCATGGAGCTGACCCGCAAGGTGGAAGGACTGGTGTCTCTGGGCAATCAATGCGGGGAAGGCTGGCTCCTCACTGCGGAAATGGTGGAGCTGATCGAGGACGGCGTACGCAATATCGCCTGTCTCCAGCCCTTCGCCTGCCTGCCAAACCACATTACGGGCAGAGGCATGTTCAAGGCGCTGAAGGAGCGCTACCCGCAGGCCAATCTGGCAGCTATCGATTATGACCCCGGCGCCGCCGAGGTTAACCAGCTGAACCGGTTGAAGCTCATGATTGCCGGCGCGCTGAAGGAGAAGAAGCCTGCGGGAGAGGAAGAAGAAACTCCCCTGCAGGATACTGTTCAGGCGCCCAAGGAATATTTATCCTTCTCCTGAAGCATCCTAATCCACAGGATATTCCTGTGGAGGGGGGCTTTGGCTGATGGAGGTGCTGTCCGGTTACCTGGGCTACGGATCTCCGGCATATGTGCCGCTGGATGATTGGCCGGGATTGCTGTTTTATTTTGTGCTGTATGCTTGGATGGGATGGATGCTGGAGCATGGCTACCACCGGGCGGTGAAAGGTCGGTTTGCAGGAGAGGGGTTTTTGGCAGGGCCGTGGAAGCCGATGTACGGCTTCGCCCCGGTGCTGCTCCTGAGCCTGACCGGCCCGGATACTCCCTTATGGGTGGTGGCCATTGTTGCGTTTGCGGTTCCCACTGTTGTGGAATATATAAGCGGGCTGCTCCTCCTGCGGCTGTTTCATAAGCAATATTGGAGCTACGCGGAATGCCGCTGCCAGCTGGGCAGCCTCGTCTGTCTGCGGTTTTCCTTTTATTGGACTCTCCTGGGCTTCGTCATGATTTACGCGCTCCAGCCTGCCGCGGCAGGGCTGTACCGCCTTCTCCAGCCAGTCTGGCAGACTGGTGGCTGGCAGCTGGTGCTGGCGGCACTTCTTCTGGATGTGGGCTGGACGGTGGTTAAGTCGGCGCGGGCCTTGAAGCCCGCAGCCAAATAGGCAGGAAAAAGCCTCCGGTGTGTGTGACTGTACACGCCGGAGGCTTTTTTTTCTTGATATTGTTATTTCAGAATACTATGGGCCAGACGCTCTTCCATGTCAGCATTTTCGTAGAGGATAGAGGCCAGCTTTTCCCGTTTTTCGTTTATGGTGTCGGACAGATAGGATTTATACAAGACCGCTTTGAAATGATCCCAGTTTTCAATAGGCAGCTTGAATGTATCGGCCATTTCAATATACTCCGGGCTTCCGAAGGTATGGCCTATATACGCAAGGGTTTTAGAGAAGTTGATCCTGTCCCGGATGATATTCCGTATTCCTCTGAACAGAATTCCGTTTCCCCCATCGAAATCCTCCAGATCAATCAATGCAACCGGGTTATGCTCGATATGTTTTCCAAACTCTCTCATGGCGTTAACAGGACTTGCGGATGAATCCGGCTTGCTGATCATTTTTAAGGCGGTGTGCTTAACGATTCTGGCGCATGCGCTTAGGGAAGAGGCCTCAGCAGGAACGGGGGTGAAGGTGGAGTAGGTATTATGGTAGCCCTTCGTAAAATAATCCCGCGTTAGCCTTCCGCCAAACGTAGGGGATTGAAAGAAGGGCCGAGTGTCATTGCAGAATAAATCCCCGTTTTCATCCATGCCGATCACAAGAATTGCATGTGAAGAGTGAATCTGTTGATAAAATTTATCAAGCCATGGAAGGAAGTAGGTATCCATCATAATCAGCACGGGCAGCTGTTTTTCCAGTTCCCGCTTAAGGACGGCAAGGGTTTCATCCAACGTGCTGTCGCGCACCTCTTTTACCTGCAGGCCATGAAACCTTTCCAGCAGCGGCAAGGGCTGAGCAACATATTCATAGTGGATTCTTGGCCCCAAGTCCCCTCTCTGCCAAATTCCATGGCCCTTGGTCCCTTCAGGCGCAAAGCGGAAGCCCCATGAATCCGCATACATCAATTCATACCCGCAGTTCAGCCAATTGGCTACGGAGGCGATCAAAAAATGAGAGCAGCTGTTCATTCCGTCGTCCATCAAGGGTTCGATGTGTAACAAGTGTTTATGCATCTCCTTTTTCATATGGAATAGGCTTTCTTAAACCGTTGGATTTCCTCCATCGCCTTTTGCTGTCCTCCGGCTGTACGCAGGCTTTCCCCCAAACGGACAAGAGGTTCACGGTTAAAACGGTCTGATAAGAGATGCTCCACCGCATCCCGCAGGGTATCCGCTGTCAGAGTATGCTTATGCAGCATCAGGCCGGCCCCCAAGGCTTCAACCCGTTTGCCTACCAATGGCTGATCGGCTGCCTGGGGGATCACAATCAGGGGCACATTGAAATACAGCGCCTCATTGACACTGTTCATCCCGCCATGAGTGATAAACACATCTGCTGTCTTCAGCATGTCCAATTGATCCACGAAGGGGAGCACGGTGAAGTTGCCGGGAATGTCCGGGAAGACTGCCGGATCAATCCGGTTCCCTACCGAAACGGTCACATGGCCGTCGAACCCAGCCAGCGCTTCAAAACACAGCTCATAAAAGGCTTGCACATGGTTAAATTGCGTACCCAGGGAGATATATACCGTCCTGTGCCCTTTACGGACAACCGGCCGCTCCGTAGGGAAGCCGCGCTCCGTCAAACAGGGGCCGACAAAGCAATAATGCTCCCCAAGGACCCCGCTATCCGGTTGAAAATGGGAGGAGGTGCATACCAGATTCAGCAGCCCTTCATTAAAAAACACCTTGTCGATATCCAATCTCCGCCGGATCCCGAACTTGTCCCGAACCTTCCCGGCCAAGTCCGCAAACTGTCTGACCAGACGGAGATTCGCATTTATTTCATCCGGATTGCGCGTCTCCTCATGCTTCACCTCCGCTCCAATGAAAGAGGTGCATATGGCAATATGGGGAAGCCCCAGCATATCGGCCAGAACATTGCCGCACCCATACATGGAATCATGAATGATATAGTCGAAGGATTGCCGTTTAGCCAGCTCCATAATACAAGGCAGGATGACTTCATAGGATTTCAGAATTTTGATTACCAGGGAGAGGTACAATCTGGTCTGAAACGGATCCCCGTTCTTCAGAAAATTGTCATAGGCGGCAAATACCGCACCAAGCCGTTCAAGCGGTTCCCGGTATTCCTCACTTGATACGTAATAGACCTGCTCGCCGGCCTGTACCAGCTCTTCTACCAAACCAAGGGTCGGATAAACGTGGCCGCTTGCAGGCCCATTGACAAACAATACGTTGGACATCTCTGCCCTCCTTACTGAAGGTTATTCATCCTGATGGTACGGCGGTATTCGGTTGGCGTCATATTGGTGGCCGCTTTCACCATAGCGCAGAGCTTG
>JAQSYT010000009.1 GCA_029256065.1 Paenibacillaceae bacterium | reverse complement strand
TGCCATCGAGCAGGCGTTGGCTGCCATTCCGCTGGAGTACCGGAAGGGAGTAATGGCCATCACCATGGATGAGACCTGTCCCATGGATGCCAGCCCGGAAACCTACCGGCGGTGGCGCAGACGTTTTTTGTACGAGGTGGCACAGCATAAATGCATGTTGTAGTCCGCGGGAAAAAAATCGGTGTTATAGTAGTATCATGCCAAAGATTACAAGATATGAATGAAATTGGCAAACATCTTCTGGGGTAAAGCAAAAAACCCCGAAGCTCAACGCTCGTTGGCCGGAGCATCACGGCCCGCTCCCGCAGCTGGAGAGCAGCTATAACCATCTATGGAGGCTGAAGCAGGTATGAAATGGCTTCGAACATTATTGCAAGAAGAGGGCGTGAATGATGCCCAGGCGGATGTGGTTGCCGTCAAGGCGGGCAAGGAGCTGCCGCAGTATTTTGTGCCGAAGATGCAGTACAACAAGCTGGCGCAAGCGAAAAAACAACTGAAAACTGGTCTGGACAATGCTTCCAGGAACCAGAATGCGCTGATGCAACAGCTTGAAGTGCTGCATACGGACAATCAAATGCTGCGGCAGAAGCTTGAGACGCTGGAAGCGGACAACCGCCTCCTGCTGCGGACCGGCGGACAGGAAGCGGGAGCCTCTCCCGCCCCTGGCGCTGGGTACAGCTTGAACCAAATCGCGGGAAGTGATAAGGATGGGTACATTTTTGGATGTGCGCAACGCAGTGATGGAAACCTTCCAAGCCGTATTCCCGGACATGCCGGTATACGGGGAGGAGCCGGAAGAGACGCTGGGCTCACCGTACTTGTATGTCCGCTTGCCGGAGGGGACCCATACCCAGGAAATGGGACGAAGGTTCCGGCGCGAAAATTCCGTGGCCGTCCGGTACAAACCAAGCGGCAGCCAACCAAACGGAGATATGTACGCCATGGCCGAGCAGCTGGCAGCGGTGCTGCACCAGATAAGCTTGTCCGGAAGACCGTTGGCGGGACGGGACATGCGTTTTGAAATTGCGGAAGACGTGCTGCTGTTTTCTGTGACGTACCAATTCGTGGCCGCGCTGCAAGCGCCGGAGGATCCGGCTATGCAGCAGTTGGACCATATGGAGGGAATCAAATGAGCAAGGAAGCGAAAACATCCGGCGAGGTGCTGACGTTCGGTAAGGAGCAGATTCTGTCGTCCAAGGGCTTCACTGCCTTGGAGAAGGATGTGCTGCAGGCCCTTCTGGCCGAAGGACAGGAATATACGCTGGCACAGGCCAAGAGCGAAATCGAGGAATACGTGAAGAGGAGAGTGGAATAGATGGCTGGAGGAACATGGACAACTCAAAATAAGGTGCGCCCAGGCGCCTATATCAATATCAAAAGCGCGGCCCAGGCACTTGGGGCTGCCGGAGACCGCGGCATTGTCAGCTTGCCTTTGACCCTGCCTTGGGGTCCGGCCAAGCAGGTTGTGACCGTGGAAGCCGGTGAGGATGTCAGCGTCAAGCTGGGCTACCCCATCTCGGACCCTGCCTTGCTGCTGGTGCGGGAAACCCTGAAGCGGGCCAAAACCCTGCTGCTGTACCGTCTTAATACCGGAACCAAAGCGTCCGTAGTGAGCGGGAATATGACCGCCACTGCCCAATATGGCGGTGTCCGGGGCAATGATCTTACCGTACGCATTGCGGTCAATGTGGACAATGCCACCCTGTTTGATGTCACCACACTGTTGGCAGGAGTGGAAATGGACAAGCAGACCGTAGCCAATATCGGCGCGCTGAAGGCCAACGATTGGGTGGTCTGGACAGGCACCGGCGCATTGGCGGCTACTGCCGGCGCTCCTCTGGTTGGCGGCGCCAACGGCTCCGTTACTGCCCAGGAATATCTGGACTATCTCAGCGCCATCGAGGTGCTGGAGGTGAATACCATTGGCCTGCCGGCAACAGATGCAGCTACCAAGGCGGTATTCGTCTCCTTTACCAAACGTCTGCGTGAGGACGAAGGCAAGAAGATCCAGTTGGTTGTAGAGAACTACCCCGCTGCAGATTATGAAGGTGTCATTTCCGTTAAAAATGGTGTTGTGCTTACAGACGGCACTGTGTTGACAGCTGGACAGGCCGTAGCCTGGGTAGCCGGTGCAACAGCAGGGGCGCAAATGAACGAATCCCTGACCTATGCTGCTTATGATGATGCTGTGGATGTTGCTCCCAAGTACACCAACAGCCAGATTATTGCATCCCTTCAAGCGGGCGAGCTGCTGTTCACCGGCTCCGGCGGCAAGGCTGTGGTGGAGCAGGACATCAATACCCTACACTCCTTCAGTCCTACCAAGGGCAAGGCCTTCGCCAAAAACCGGGTGCTCCGTGTGCTGGACGGCATTAACAATGACTTCCGGCAGATTTTCGCCGACTTTTACACAGGGAAGATCAGCAACAATGCCGATGGCCGCAATTCACTGAAAAATGAATACTCCACCTACCTGGAGACTCTGCAAGGCATTGAAGCCATCCAAAACTTCGATGCCCAAACGGATCTGACCATCAGCGCAGGCGCTGATCTGGACGCTGTAGTATCCGAGCTGTACGTGCAGCCGGTGGATAGCATGGAAAAGCTTTACCTCACCATTACCGTATCCTAATTCGAAAGGAATGAGACAATATGGCTTATTTTAAAGAAACTGATGCCATCAGCGGCAAACAAGCAAAAGCCTACATCACCATTGACGGTTTGCGGGAGGAGTTGTTTTACGCCAAAACCCTGGAGGCTACTATTGAAAAGAACAAGGTGGATGTGCCTGTTCTGGGAAAAACCAATACCCCCAAACGCTCCGCCGGCTGGTCCGGCTCCGGCACCCTCACTGTCTACTATGTGACCAGCAGATTCCGCCAGCTCATGCGGGAATATGTGAAGACCGGTAAGGACTTCTGGTTTGACCTGATGGTCGTTAACGAGCAGCCCGATTCCAACGCCGGCAGCCAAACCACGGTCCTGAAGGGCTGCAACCTGGACAGCGTAAGCGCCGCCCAATTCGATGCGGGCAGCGACGATATGATGGAAGAGGAATTGCCCTTTACCTTCAATGATTATGAAGTCCAGGAAGAATTTAAGTCCATCACAGGCGGGAATTAAGGAGGCTTTTACACATGAGTGATTTGAGCGCATTTTACGCCCAGAACGTGACCGCTTCCGTGACGGAGGAGATCGTGGTATCTCCCCGGTTTCTGAACAAAGGCGGCAAGCCGATTCCGTGGGTGGTCAGCAGCATGACGGAGGAGGAGAATGAATCCATCCGGAAGGCTGCCACCCGCCGGGTAAAAGGGAGAAACGGCCAATATTCCATGGAGACGGACTCCGCCGAATATCTGGCCAAGCTGGTTACCGCCAGTGTCACCTTCCCGGATTTGAAGAATGCCGAGCTCCAGAAATCCTATGGAGTGATGGGTGCGGAAGCCCTGCTGCACAAGATGCTGCTTCCCGGCGAATACGCCAATTTGGTGCAGAAGGTCCAGGAGCTCAATGGCTTCGACGCTGACATGAACGAGCTGGTGGATGAAGTAAAAAACTGATTGAGGAGGGCGACGGCGAAACCAATTACGCCTACTATGCCCTCCATAAGCTCCGCATCCTGCCCCATGAGCTCATCGCCATGTCCCGGCGGGAGCGGGCGGCCATCTACGCCATGATCGACATCCGCGTCAAGCAGGAGAAGAAGGAAGCCGCACGGATGAAGAAGAAGTGACCCAAAGACACTCTCGAGAGGGGAGTGTCTTTGATTTTGTACAGAAAGGCGGTGAATGTCCTGAATACCACAGCCTCGGCAGTAAAGATGTTTGAGAAGCTGACCAAGCGGTTTGATCAAGTGGCCAAAGCAATGAACCGGTTATCGAAGCTTAAACTAACCGGACAGTTGACTGAGCTGAAGGTGCCGGATGGATTTTTGAAGGTTAAAATGTCTGGCGAAATAACCGAACTTAAAGTGCCCGAAGAATTGCTGAAGGTTAAAACAACTGGGGAAATGACGAAGTTAGAAGTGCCGGATAAACTTTTAAAGCTTAAGATGGCAGGAGATTTTAAAAAAATTAAGGTACCAGAAGTGATTATAAGTCTACAGGCTGATTTAAGTCTTCTAATGAATTTAAGTCTTGATGTAATTTGTAGACTGGTTATCCCGTCTGTTCCAAAAGTATTGTGGCCAAATAATATACTGTTTGTGTTCGTACAGTTTGTAATCATTGATGAGATATCTTGGTTAAGGCGCTTTGGTCAAGAAAACCAGCAAGATGTATACTCCCGGGTGATTGTTCATGAGGTAGTGGAAACACAATTGCTTCTTGAGGCGCCACCGAAACCACTGCTGCTAGAAGGTCCAGAAGTACAATTATTGCTGGAGGCACCAAAAACTACTGATTTGCAGTCCAAGATTTTCGGCTTTTTGAAAAAAACTTTTGACAAGCTAAATTTCAAGGGTGTATTTGATACAGTATCATCTAAGATTATGGGAACAATGAAAAGTACATTTAGCAAGTTAAGTCCTAAAAACTTCAAAAATAGTATTAAGGATTCTTGGAAAAAGAACAGCACAAACCAACTTAAAATGCCTGGATTCATGAATACGGATAATGCTAAGTCCGTTATCTCCTCTACCATGGGTGCCGGAATGAAGCAGCAGCAAACTAAGGGTGCTTTTATTGCCCGTGCCGGCAATGCTCAACTGGGCGGCGCTATTTACGATCAGGTTGCCAAACAAGCTTTGCAATTTGGGCAAAATCCGGATGATGCTTTATCCAGTGCCTTATCTTTCACCAATACCACGATGGACCCAAACAAGATTACTGAAATGAATAAACTGGCTATGCGGTTAGCACAAATGAATCCTGAAAAAGGCTTGGAAGGTGCAGCTTCTTCCATGATGGATCTTTTTAAAGGAGAGTCCTCCTCGATGGTGGATGATTTCGGCATGGGTGAATCCTCTGTGGAAGCGAGCGCGGCTCTTAAAGCAGGTAAGGCTGGGGACATCAACGGGTTCATTAAGGGTATGGACGAGCTGCTAAATAAGCGGAATATGACGGAGCAGGCTTTTGAAGGGATGATGAAATCTCCTGCGGCCCAGTGGGGAAAGGCTGTTGACAGCTTCAAATTTAATTTGGGCTTGGTTGGTCAGATGGGACTCGAGGCATTTGGTCCCTTGATTACCATGATTACAGAGGCGTTTGATTCCGGAAAATTTACTCCTTTCTTTACGTTCTTCGGTAAAGGACTTTATGTCATTGTTACTTTGATATCTTGGTTGGCAGAGGGATTTATGGGGGTACTTGGCTTTTTGGGTGCTAATCTTCCTCTTATAGCGGGCTTAATTGCCAGTGGGCTAGTGGTTGCTTTATGGAACGTACTGCCTCCTTTATTCGCAATGATTCCGCCAATATTAACCCAAGTTGGGGCATGGTTCATGGCCAATTTGCCGATTTTTTTAATTATTGGCGCAATAGCTCTTTTATTATTTATACTTCAGAAATTAGGCGTGTCTGCAGGCCAAATTGTTGGATTTATTACTGGTGTATTTTATACATTCTTTGCTTATATAAAAAACAGCATTGCTTATTTTTGGAACATCCTTATTTCTCTCAAAGAGTTCCTTATAAATGTTTTTAAAGATCCATCTTATGCAATTAAAAAACTGCTGTACGATTTGGCTCAGAATGTTGCTGGTTTTTTTGGAAGTGTGATTAATGGGATAGTAGATAAATTAAATGTATTACTTAAAGCGGCAGAAAAAATTGGAATTAAGGTCCCATTAATACCTGAAGTGGAAGTAGACAAGTGGCTGGAACAATTAAAGCCCACATCCACCAAGGATGTAGTTGATCTCTCGAACGAAAAAATGCAGTTTGAAAATCTCGGTGACGCATTCGACAATGGTTTCAATAAAGGCGAAAAGCTTATGGACGGATTGAGCTCCATGAAAAACCCCTTCAGCCTCGATACCAAGTATGATGGTGCTATTCCTCCCATTGATAACATCAAGAAGGTGGAGGAGGTCGGGGCTGTTAAGGACACCGTCGAGGTCAGTGGCGAGGATCTGGCGACCATGCGGGAGCTGGCGGAGATGAAGAATATCCAGAACTTTGTGCAGATGACGCCCAGTGTGAATGTTCAGACGGGGGATGTGCGCCAGGAGTCCGACATTAACACCATTGTGGCCCGCATCGAGCAGGTGCTTACGGAGCAGATTGTCAGCAGCGCCCAGGGGGTGTATGGGACATGAGTTTTTCTTACGGGTTGTGGCTGTCGTTTAATAATCAGGAGGATGTATTCGAATTTCCCATTCTGCCCGGCAAAATTGAGGTCAGCAATCAAGGGGAAGGCTCCGGTTATGAGGTGTATGGCCTTGGCCAGATTAATGTCATCAAGTCTCCGGGATTGGCGGAGTATTCCTTTGAAACCATTTTACCGGCCACTCAGAATCAATATCCTTTTATTACCGCCCGTTATTATTATGAGCCAAGATATTATGTGGAGCTTATTGAGAAATGGCGGCAGACCCGGCACCCCATCCGATTCGTTTACACCGGTCCCAGTCTGCAGATCAATACGCCTGCCTCCATTGAAAGCCTCGATTGGTCCGAAACCGCAGGGGAGAACGGGGATATCCAGATTAGCTTAAAGCTGAAGGAGTACCGGTTTTATGCAGCCCGGAGGACCTTTGTGAAGGATGGCGAGGTGCAGCAGAGTGAACCGCTCCGGGCAGACTACCGGGGCTTCCAGCCCTTCTATGTGGTGAAGGAGGAGAAGGAGACACTGTCTACCATCAGCCAGCAGATTTACGGCACTCCGGACTACCAGGTGAGTATCAAAGAACTCAATAAACTAAGTGATGCCGAAGCCGAAAATCTTTTGCCCGGTAAAATTCTGCAGCTGCCCAATGAATTTTTGTTGAAGAAGGTGAAGGGGGCCGCCACATGATTACCATCCAACTGGATAACAAGGACGGAAACATGTGGGATCTTTCGCAGATTGTCTCCGGCTTATCCTGGTCCACCACACGGACGGGGCGTGCGGCCAGCATAGATTTTTCCCTGCTGCGCAATGGATTCTACCAATCCGACAGCTTCGCCATCCGCAACGGGGATATTGTCCGGGTCCATAAGGACGGGGTAGGCATTTTTTACGGCTATGTATTCTCGGTTGGGCATAACCCGGACGGGGAGGTATCCGTGAAGGCATATGACCAGGTTCGTTACCTGTTGTCCAAAGCCTACTATATCTTCAAGGGGCAAACGGCTACGCAGATCATCTCCCAGCTGGCCGCAGATTTTCAACTGAAGACAGGGTCATTGGATGATTCGGAATTTAAGATTGAATCCATGGTGGAGGATGGGCAGACTCTCTTGGATATTATTGAAAAAGCCATTACCCTGACCCTGGTCTCCACACAGCGGCATTATGTGTTTTTTGATGATTATGGCGGGCTGTCCTTACGGCTGGTGGATAATCTCAAGATGGATTTCTATATCGGCGACGGCAGCCTGATGACCGGCTACGATTATTCCACGGATATTGATTCGGATACCTATAACCGGATCAAGCTGTACAAGGATAATAAGGACACCGGCAGGCGGGAGGTCCATATGGTGGAGGACAGCGCCAATATTGCCAAGTGGGGCGTGCTCCAGCTGTACCAAAGTGTGGACGAAAAGAAGAACGAAGCCCAGATCCAGGACATGCTGGATCAGCTGGCCCAACTGAAAAACCGGGAGAGCAAATCCCTGAAGGTGGATGCCATTGGGGATATCCGGGTCCGCGCAGGTGTGTACGTTCCTGTGGTAATTGATGCCCTTGGCCTGAATCTGCCTATGCTGGTGGATGAGGCGAAGCACAGCTTTGAGGGCGATGACCATACCATGTCGTTAACGTTAAAAGTCATTTAAGGCAGGTGAGGCAAGATGTTGAATGCCATAAGGCAGGCAGCGCTGACCGGAATGGAAGCCGGCAAACCCGCGGCTGTTATGTTTGGAGAGGTTGTATCCGGAAATCCGCTGCAGGTAAACGTGGACCAGCGTTTTACCCTGGATGCGGATTTTTTAATTCTGCCGGAATCGTTGGCCAGGCTGGAACTGGATCTGAGCCATACCCACGGCTCTTCCGGGGCAGCATTGACCGATCCGGTGGTGATCCGTCCCGGGCTTCAAGCAGGGGATAAGGTTATCCTCCTCAGGGTGCAGGGCGGGCAGCAGTTTCTCATTCTGGATAAGGTGGCGGTGCTATGATTCCGACCGGAGGACAGCTGAGTGCAGCCTTGTCCGGCAGAACGGCAGAGCAGCCCTCCAGAACCTGGCGGCTGGATGCGGACACCGGGCGCATTGCCGGGAAAATAGACGGTTTAGAGGCTGTGAAGCAAGCGGTTTACAAAATATTGCTGACGGAGCGCTATGCGTATATGGCCTACAGCTTCGATTATGGCGTGGAGCTGTGGAGCCTGATGGGTCAAAGCCCCGCGTATGCCCAGTCGGAGCTGCGCAGGCGGATTGCCGAGGCGCTGCTGCAGGATTCACGGATAGGGAATGTCCGGGATTTCCAATTTCAATATGCGGGAGATACAATGACGGTCCGGTTTACGGTGGAAACATCCGCCGGTACCTTCGACCAGGAGGTGAATGCAGTTGTATGAGCAACAGACTTATTCGGTGATTCTAGCCCGGATGCTGGCCCAGGTGCCGGATACTGAGGATAAGCGGGAGGGAAGCATCATTCATGACGCACTGGCTCCAGCAGCAGCGGAGCTTGCCCAGGCTTATATTTCTCTGGATGCGGCCCTGCGGCTGGGCTTCGGAGATACGTCCAGCGGTGTGTACCTGGATCGGCGCACCTCCGAGGTGGGAGTGGAGCGGAAGCAAGCCTCCAAGGCGTTGCGCAAGGGAATGTTCTGGAATACTGCGGGGCAAGCCTTTGATGTACCCATTTCCAGCAGATATTCCTGCGATTCGTTGACCTTTGTGGTAACGGCCCGGCTTTCAGCAGGGCAGTTTATTCTGGAATGCGAGACAGCCGGGGAGACGGGAAACCGTGCTCTGGGGAAGCTTTTGCCTATTACTTACGTAGCCGGCTTGGCCAGCGCTGATCTGACGGAGGTGCTGCTGGCCGGTGAGGACCAGGAGAAGGATGAACAGCTGCGGGAGCGTATTCTGCAAAAGGTCCGGCAGCCTGCCACCAGCGGCAACGCCTCCCATTATATTCAATGGGCCACCTCCGTTACGGGAGTGGGCGCGGCCAAGGTAACGGAGCAGTGGAACGGACCGGGCACTGTGAAGGTCAGTATTGTGGATACAGACCGGGAGCCGGCTTCACCTGCGCTGGTGGAAGCGGTGGCAGCCTACATCGAAACGGTCCGCCCGGTTTGTGTGGCGGTAACGGTGGTTTCAGCCGCAGGGTTAAGCGTAGACGTAAAGGCCACCATTGTTCCGGCCATTGGCTACACCCTCCAGGCGGTGCAGGATGCCTTCCACGCTGCGCTGGCGGAATATCTGCGGGGAGTTGCGTTTGCCGCGTCCTATGTGAGCTTTGCCAAGATTGGTACGCTGCTTTTGGGCACCGATGGTGTGCTGGATTACACGGCGCTGACCGTAAACGGCAGCACGGCCAATGTGGTGCTGGCAGATAACCAGGTGCCTGTGGCAGGCATTGTGGAGCTGGGGGTGTAGCATGGCGTATCCCGAACAGAAGGATGTTTTTGTGGCCAAGCTCAATAAAAAACAGGATGGCGGCGTATACGTCATCGATGAGCGGGTTCAGCTGGCGGATGGCGCATATGAAGGCTTGCTGGCCCATGATAATGCAATTAACAGCACGGTAAAGGTGTTTACGGGCCCTAAACTTACCGGGCAGGAAATCACAGCATGGACGCTGTCCACTCCTGCGGAGATGCTCTGGCAAAGACGCATCCGTATTTTTGCAGAGGCTCCTGCAGTATTTGTGAGCTACGAAACACCGGGGGACCAGGTGGAGGCCGATGATGTCAATGCGCTGCAGGAGGCCTTGACAGCTACCCAGACAGAGCTTGAACGGTATAAAGACGATGGGCTTGTGGACGGCGGATCATTTTATGAGGGGGAATGATGAATGGCTCAGACGATTAAGGTCCGGCGGGGCACCAAGGCGGAACTGGTAGCCAGGGGCGCTCTTTTGGCCGGGGAAATGGGATTTTGCACGGATACCAAGGAAGTGTATATCGGGGACGGCACGGCGAATTTGTTTGTCGGCCGGGTCATGATGGGACCTTACGCTTCCCGGCCCAGTGCAGCAGTGGCAGGCCGGTATTATTATGTTACGGGTGGAGGTACCAATAATGGGTACCTGTATCTGGATGACGGCACCCAGTGGGCCAGGATGAATGCCATTGGGTTGAGCGATTTGACGGGTACCCTGGACAATGTGGCGGACGGCAGCACGTATGCAAAAGTGTTGAAGGCGGATCTCACCGGCGGGCATGTCAACAAGGTGTCTGACGGTACCAATACTAAAACAGCTGCGGAAATTAAGACCCATATTGATGATGCCACCAAGCACCGCGTCATTAACGACACTGGTGTAGGCAATACGGAATTGTGGAGTGCCCAGAAGATTAAGAATGAACTGGATCTGGCCCGTGCGGGGCAGGAGTACCAGGATAGCGTCAAGGATCAGAATCTGGCGGCCCCTCCTGCCACACCGGCAGCTGGGGATCGGTATATTGTGGCGGCTTCCCCAACGGGAGCTTGGGCGGGCAAAGCCGGACAAATTGCGGAATGGTCGGGATCGGCTTGGCTTTTTGTGGTGCCTACCGTTGGGATGACCGCCATTGTGGACGATGAGGCCAAGCAGTACACCTGGAACGGCACTGCCTGGGTCCGCAGCGGCGGCGCGCTTCAAACTGTGACCGCAGGGAATGGTCTGACCGGCGGCGGTCAGGCGGATACAGTGGCGCTTCATGTGGGAGCCGGTAATGGGATTGATGTGGCGGCGGATACGGTTTCGGCAAGGCCCGGCAAGGGCATTGTGGTGAATGCCACCGGCATTGAGGCAAGCATTGATGCGGACAGCATCGTTTATGACACGGCCAATGGAAACCGGCTGATGGTCGCCGTCATTGACGGAGGGACTTTCTAGGAGGGGGAGGCGGCATGGCCAGAAAAGTATTAATTCAAGTCCGGCGCGGTGCGGAATCCTCCATTGGCGCGTTGGCGGCAGGGGAGCTGGGGTATTGTACGGATACCAGCAAGCTCTATATCGGCACCGCCACCGGCAATGTGCTGCTTGTCGCAGCCCAGAGCACGGGAGACATGCTAAAGGGCGTCTACGACACCAACAACAACGGCAAGGTGGACGCTGCGGAGACAGCGGATGCGGTCCCGTGGGCAGGGGTGACGGGGAAGCCGGGGACGTTTGCTCCATCGGCGCATACTCATGATGCTTTGAGTGTGAAAAGCGATAATTGGAAGCAGGCAGACGCACTGCCGTCAACGTATGACCGGGGACTGACGGTATTTTTTAGCAACAGTCCCACAAACCGTTTTGACGGTGTTCAATACGGCACTATTATGACGGTTAAGGGCTACTCGAATATGGCGGCGGTGCAATATCTGTATCCGTATAATCAAGACGGTCCTATACGGTACCGGTATGCCCTTTACAATTCGGATGCCTGGCTGCCGTGGAAACAGATTGCCGATACCACTGCCGTTATGCCTAAGGGTCCGCTTACCTGGGGCCAACTGCGGGGTGATGCGTAATGGCATACGGAAGCTCGCAATACGGGGTGTTGGGTTATAGTCTGGACGCTGAGGATCAGGGAGGGACCGAGCCTTATGTTCCTGATCTCCTCCGGTATTTGCCGGAATACTATCGGGTGCCAGGCGGGACCATGGCAATATTGCAAGGGGCGGCGGCTGGAGAAATTGGAGCGTTGCGTTATGGACTCAATGATGTGCTGGACCAATATTTTGTCAGCTCCGCCACATGGGGGCTGGATCGTTGGGAACGGGAGCTGGCCCTGAATGTGGACCCGAGTAAACCGGCGGAACGGCGGCGCAAGCAAATTTTAGCCAAGCTCCGGGGGACCGGGACGGTCACTAAGCAGATGCTTATGGATACGGCGACCGCCTTCTCCGGCGGCGAAGTGGAGGTGCTGGAGTTTCCGGCCGAGTACCGGTTTGTCATCCGGTTCATCGGCTTTTTGGGCATTCCGCCGAATTTGGCGGAGTTTATGAAGCTGCTGAACCAGATTAAGCCGGCTCATGTGTCGTATACCTTCGAGTACCGTTATGTCATTTGGGAAACATTGAAGAATTACAGGCTGACCTGGGATATGGCCAAGTCCATGACCTGGAATCAGCTGAAGACTTATGGAGGAGAGTGAAATACGTGCAGACAACCAATAATTTAGGCTTGAAAAAGCCAGGTGCTGAGGATGTTGTCAACATTGAGGATCTGAACAGCAACAGTGATGTGCTGGACGGAAAATTCGGGGCATCCTCCGGCCATGGCCACACTGGGGTAGCAGGAGATGGTCCCAAGATCGGGAGTAACGGCCTGGCGGCAGGTGCTGCAACGGATACGGTGATTGGTGGTCGGACCGTGAGTGACACCACCGCCCCTACAGGTGACAGTGGCACACCCACCACCCTGTTCGGGTGGCTGGCCAACATGATCAAGGCCATCACGGGCGGAGCCACCTGGCGGACCTTACCGGGAATGACCATCGCCGCCATTAAAACGGTTTTGGATGCGGCAACCAATGCGGGTACAGTAAGCACATTGATGAAGCGGGATGCCAGTGGCCGTGCGCAGGTGGCTGCACCGTCTGCGGCGGCGGATATTGCCCGGAAGGACACGGTGGATGCGGTACAGACTAACCTGAACACCCATGCAGCATTGGGTGGAACTGCACATGGGGCAACAGCAGCCCCAACCGTCAGCACCCTGATGACCCGGGATGCAGCAGGCCGTGCGCAGGTTGTAGCTCCGTCTGTGGCCGCTGACATCGCCAATAAGGGGTATGTGGACACGGCGGTGTCGGGCGCGACCATTCCGGACGCCAGCTTGACTGTTAAGGGGAAGGTACAACTCTCGAGTGCTATCAACAGCACATCTGAGGTGTTGGCGGCTACAGTTAAAGCGGTGAAGGATGCTTATGATCGGGGGAGTGCTGGGGTGACGGCTGCTGCTGCGGCGCAGGCGAAGGCGGATGGAGCCTTGCCAAAGGATGGCAGTCAGTCGATGAATGGGATGTTAACACTTGGTAATGGTTACGTTATAGACGTTAATGGAGGTTCACCAGGAAGTGCTAGTCATGGCGCTGGTTTCTATTATTTAGATAATTCTGGCACTAAGAAATATGCTGCATTATCAGTTAATGGAATGGGACATCTAACACATTTGACTAATGATCAGTGGTCATACATTTGGCACTCTGGTAATGATGGGCCAGGTAGTGGATTGTTTGCTGACTTTTCACATAAAGTTTCAATTTCTGACACAAGGCTAACCAACTTAGCTCCAAGTCAATATAGCGGTCAAAATGTATATCATGAATTTAAGAGCGGCAACATAATTGGTTTGCCTGAGGAAAATTTTTGTCAGCTTATTACTTATCGTCCCTGGGTTGATAATTCTGGAGGAAAGGATATTCAAAAAGCCTATGGATTATCTACAGGAAGAGAATATATTCGAGCAGGTAGTGAAAACTCTTGGGAGGAGTGGAGGTCGGTGGGTGGTGGCACGTATGTAGCAAGTAACAATGTTCGGGAACAGAATTTAACCGAATATACAACGGGAATTAGCAATCAAAACGGATACTCTAGCTTTGGAGTGCTAATCCATAAGTTCGTTCCTCGCTTTACTGGAGAAATTGTAATAACTGCTGAGGCAAGAGGGTATAGATACTATGATTCTGATAGTGAAAACTATACTTACTATCCTACAAACATAATGGCATATCTTCCGGCCATGCAGGAGAGTTATATGGGAAACAATGTCTATCGCACTACTCAGGCGGGAGTTTGTCAAATTGACTATAGAACTCCGGTAGGGACTTTTGTGAATACCCAGCCTAATTTAGGGCTTACTTCCAGAATTTTCACAATAGGCTCTGATAATGACGCCTATACAGGAATTGGGACAACCATCAGCGTACAGGTTGGAATTCCTATCTATTTCTTTGTAAGTTCTTATTATAATAGCGGCGCCGGAATAAACGGGGCCGCTCGAAATTTCGGCGTGAGAAATTTCAGTATTTACTATGATATTAAGTGAGGTGATAATCTATGATTGCAATTTTATACGACGAGTCTGGGTATTTCATCGGTACTAGTGCATACCTCACAGAGGAGGACGATATTCAGCTTCCACACTTCTTTGTGGAAAAGATACTGGAAACCCTCATGAATATCCCGGAGGGGCACAGAGCCAAAATTAACCCGGTCACACGGGAAGTCTTCTATGAGGCGCAGCCCACAGCCCCCAATCCCGGACCTACGGTGGAAGAACGCATTACCTTCCTGGAGCAGCAGCTTACTGTTACGCAGGTAGTATTAACCGAGTCGAATGAGTCTAATCTCATCACTCAGAGTGAAGTCACCAGCCTGCAGGTAGCCCTCACAGAGGTGTACGAGCGGCTGCTAATTCTTACAGGAGGTGATAGCTAATGGCAAAGGTATACGCGGATTTGATCCGCAAAGGTGTCAAAAAATTAGATGAGGTGCCTGCACGACACCGGGATGAGGTGGAGGAGCAGCTCAAAGTGTAACTAAATTATCAATTTGTTTTTTTTGGTATTATGAGCAATTATGTTTCACTTTCACAATTGTGTGCTTATTTTAACTCTACTTAGAGCATCAATCACATACTGACAAATCAGTTAAACAAAAAGATATACCCAGCTCTTTTTGGTAAAGATTTCGTTTAGGTATAACTAATATGCAAAAAACCTCAAAAATATTGTTCCACTAAACGCTGCCCATGGCTTTGTCCTTTAAAAAATTAAATAACATTTAGAAGAAGACTAGAGCTTGGATCTGGAGGTAGTAGAAATTTTATGGGGGAGAGTGAAATACGTGCAGACAACCAGTAATTTAGGCTTGAAAAAGCCAGGCGCCGAGGATGTTGTCAACATTGAGGATCTGAACAGCAACAGTGATTTGCTGGACGGAAAATTTGGGGCATCCTCCGGCCATGGTCACACTGGGGTAGCAGGAGATGGTCCTAAGATCGGGAGTGGTGGACTAGCTGCAGGAGCTGCCACGGATATGGTGATTGGAAACCGTACCGTGAGTGATACCACCGCCCCTACAGGTGACAGTGGTACACCCACTACCCTGTTCGGTTGGCTGGCCAACATGATCAAGGCCATCACGGGCGGGGCCACCTGGCGGACCCTGCCGGGAATGACCATCGCCGCCATTAAAACGGTTTTGGATGCGGCAACCAATGCTGGTACGGTCAGCACGCTGATGAAGAGGGATGCCAGCGGCCGGGCACAGGTGGCAGCACCCTCTGCAGCGGCGGATATTGCGCGGAAGGATACAGTGGATGCGGTGCAGAGCAGTTTGAACACACATACAGCATTGGGCGGGACTGTACATGGGGCAACAGCAGCTCCAACCGTCAGCACCCTGGTGGCTCGTGATTCAGCGGGACGGGCGCAGGTTGTGGCTCCGTCTGTGGCGGCCGATATTGCAAATAAGGGATATGTGGATACGGCGGTGTCGGGCGCGACCATTCCAGACGCCAGTTTGACCGTTAAGGGCAAGGTGCAGCTATCCAGCGCAACAAATAGCACCTCCGAAGCCCTGGCTGCTACATCCAAGGCCGTAAAGGATGCCTATGACCGGGGAAGCGCTGGGGTGACAGCTGCTGCGGCGGCGCAAAGCACAGCCGATGCTGCTCAGACTCGGTCTAACGGGGCATTCCTTAAGGATGGTAGTGAACCGATGGCTGCTCCCTTAGAAATTGCCTTTCCGCATGGCTTGAAGGCCCGTCATGTAGATGGTGTAGCAGGACCTGGGGGACCTGGGGATTTGTTCTTAAATTACAATAATCCTAGCGCGGCAGTCTATATAGGTAACTATAATACGGCTTGGCATTCTGGCAATGATGGAGCAGGGAGCGGGTTGGATGCTGACACTGTGCGCGGTAAAACTGCACTTCCTACAGATGGTAGTGCTCCCATAACGGGAACCTTGCAGATTACTAATGGAGCGCCTATCATCCAAATGACAGAATCAGATGTAGGAAAAAAGTGGTTTATTGTTGCTGATGGAAGCATGCTAGATATACGAGAGGATACATTAGGCACGACACGGATCACGGTTTTTCCCGGAGGGGAAACACAATTTACGGAAAACGTTAAGATTGCATACCCGAAAGCTCTAAAGGTACGGCACATAGATGGAGCAAATGGAGAGGGGATATATCTTAACTACGCTAATCCATTTCAACCGATTATGATTGGTGATGGTTCGACGGCATTGCGTAACAACGACGGAGTTTTGGAGTATTTACAAGGAGGAGTCTGGAGACCTATGGGAGGAATAAAGAGTGTTCAGCGTGGGGTGACTGCAATATCGTATACCTCTACTTTTGCAACAACAAATGTGACGATATCAGCTGTGGATTTAACTAAGTCCTTTTTGTCTCTCTCAACTATTGCTGATGGCGGTGGGCAACTTAAGGTAGATGTTACCTTAACAAGCAGCACTAACTTGGCTATAAGTCACGTCAATAATGCAGGGTCAGGGTCAGCACGTATTGCGTGGGAAATCGTACAATATTATTAAGGAGGGCTAACATGCCAAGATATGCACAAATCGATTTGGACACGGGAAGATGCATTAGCGTATCCCTTCTGGCCGGGGAAATCGAATCCGACCACATGTTCCCGCTGGGGGATAACGAGGAAATACAGCCCGGCGACATCTACATGGATGGAGGGTGGACACGCCCGGATCAGGAACCATTGCCGGAGCCTGGTCCGTCAGCCGAGGAGCGCATAACCATCCTAGAGCAGCAACTTACTGATACGCAGATTGCTCTTGTGGAGTCCTGCGAATCCAATCTCGCAGACAAAAAAGAGATTACCAGCCTGCAGGTAGCCCTTACCGAGGTATACGAGCAACTGCTGGTCATTATGGGAGGTGATAGTTAATGGCAAAAATATACGCTGACCTGATTCGCAAAGGCGTCAAAAAATTGGACGATGTGCCGACCAGGCACCGGAATGAGGTGGAGGCGCTGCTTAATGCGTTACTGGCTAGCTAATCTGCTTCTCCGCGCTTCCATTAAACTATGGAAAGTCGATACTATGGCTATCAAATCCCCTGCCCTGACTTATGAAGATTAATGAAGTTTCAGCAAAGAAGAAGAGTTTTAGCTTTTCTGTTGGTGTTGGATCTGATAAAAATAGCGGCAATCCCATTCCGGATACCGAGTAAAGTGAGCGCCCACAAGGCGTATTTTTTATGCCCCTGGATACCCAGGGGCCATTTTTTTCCCCGAAGGGAGGGGGTACTAATGACACAGAAGGACTGCCCCGTGGCTTCAGCGCCATGCGAGGATTTGAAAGAAACGGTCAAGGAGATGACCGAGGTGCGGCTGCAGCTGCGGGAGGTAGTGACGCTGATGCGGGAGCTGACGGATCATTCCCGGCGGCTGGAGGTGCTGGAGAAGCTGGTGACGGACACCTCCAACGCCTCACGTTCTGCTCACCACCGCCTGAATGATATGCAGGCCGCCCAGCGCTGGCTCATCGGACTAACGGTCACCATGGTGGGCACCGGTATTGCCAGCGCCACCTTACTAATTAAACTGATGGGCGGCTAATCCCAGCCGCCCCAAGGAGGATACACCACAATGAACACCATTATCGAAATTGCCCAGCCTTATTTGGAAACCATCGCAACCGCCATTATCGGCCTCTTGGCTATGCTCATCCTGGCCCTGATCGCCCGGCTCCGCACCAAGGTGGAGGCTTGGCTGAACGCCCGGACAAGCGCCGCCCAGCGGGAGCTTCTGCATAAGCTGGCGGGTGAAGCCTACGCATGGGTGGAGCATCAATATGCCACAGAAGACGGCCACCATAAGCTTAATGAGGCGGTGAGGTATGTGCTGGACCGGCTGCGTCTGGACAAGATCGGCCTGTCCGCAGAAGACGTGACAGCCGCTGTGCAGAAAGCGTGGCAGGAGCTTGACGTGAAGAACCGGGGGGCCGCTTAAGATGGCAAAAGGCTTTGATACCGCCACTCGGATAACGGCAGATAAAGCCCGGCTGTTTGCTGCCCAGGGCTTCGTTTTTGCGGGGAGGTATTTGGATAACCCTACCAGCTGGAAGGCGCTTTCGGCTACCGAGACCAGGGAAATTTCCGAGGCGGGCTTATACATTGTCTCTCTGTATGAACGCACTGCGAACCGTTCCAGGGAAGGTGCTGCCGCGGGACAAACTGATGGCAGACAAGCGCTTGCACATGCCAAGCAAGTTGGGCAGCCAGAGGGCAGTGCCATCTACACCGCCGTGGATTACGATGCGCAGCCAATGGACTATGACCGCATTGAAGCATATATGAGAGCTTTTGATGCGGAGATAGAAGGGTATGAGCTGGGTATCTACGGCTCTTATGCCGTCTGCAAAGGAATGTATGAACGTGGCATAACACAAAAGCTGATGCAAACCTATGCCTGGAGCCGCGGGCAGGTATTTCCGCAAAACAGCATCTACCAATATGAAAATGACATCTCCGTAAACGGCATCGGCATTGACCGCTGCGAGTCCAACGGGGATGCGGGAGGGTGGCGAGTGGGCATGGCAATAAAACCGGCGGCGCCGCAGCTGGACAAGGAAGTGGCGGCCAACATCATCGACAGCTTTCTAAAAAAATATTGGGCCGAGTGTGAGGCTGAACGGGCTCAAGCAGAGCGGGAGGGCCGCGCCGCAGATGCGGAGGCGTGGAAGGGGCTGCGGGATTGGCAGCATCATCTGGCCAATGAACTGCGGGCTGCGTCCGGGCTGCAGGCGGAATAAGCCAAGCCCTCACCTCAGCGAAAAAAGCAAAAAGCCGCATGACCACCATCATGCGGCTTCATACATATTACCCCTCGATGCGCACAGCCTGCAGCTGCGCCTTCAGGCACAATTCCGCGGCCATAAAGGCATGCTCCTGGGTCATGGCTTTTTCCGTGCGGTGCAGGCAGTCCAGGATCAGCTCGCCGAAGAACGGGTAGCCCACTTGGCCGTCCACATGGAAATGATACTCTCCCTGCCCGTTAACCAGATACACATGGTTGCTGGATTTGTCACGGGCGATGTCGATATATTTGCGAAGCTCAATGTAGCCCTCTGTGCCCAGAATGAGAGTACGGCCGTCTCCCCAGGTGCCTAAGCCGGCAGGGGTGAGCCAGTCCACCCGGAAATATTGGGTTGCCCCATTATCGCCCAGCAGAGTGGCATCGCCGAAGTCTTCCAGCTCGGGATAATCCTTTGCACTATAATTGGCCACCTTGCTGTGCAGCACCTGGGCGCTTTTGCAGCCTGCATAGAAGAGGAACTGCTCTACCTGATGGCTGCCAATATCGCAGAGAATGCCGCCATATTGCTCCTTCTTGAAGAACCAATCCGGCCGGGAGGGGGCATTGAGCCGGTGCGGACCGAAGCCGGTCACCTGGACCACACGCCCGATGGCGCCCTGCTCGATGAGCTGTCCGGCATAAACCGCCGATTCCACGTGAAGGCGTTCGCTGTAGTACACCATATATTTCCGGCCGGTTTCCCGAACCTTGGCCCGGGCAGCCTCCAGCTGTTCCAGCGTGGTGAAGGGGGCCTTGTCCGTAAAATAGTCCTTGCCCGCATCCATAGCCCGCAAGCCAAGGGGGCCGCGTTCCGACGTAATGGCGGCGCCTGCAACCAGCTGCACTTCAGGGTCGGCCAGAACCTCCTCCTCCGTGGAGGCGATACGCACCTGGGGATAGGTCTTGGCGAAGGCCGCCGCCTTAGACGGTTCACGGTCATACACCCATTTCAGTGTAGCGCCCGCTTCCAGCAAACCGTTGACCATTCCATAGATATGGCCGTGATCCAACGAAACCGCTGCGATTACAAACTCTCCCGGCTTGACCACCGGATTGGGTTTTCCTTTAGGTGCGTAATTCATTCCGTCACTCTTTTGCATCATGAAGCGCCTCCCGCTCTCGTAACATGTATTTGCAGCTGCTCCCGCTGAAAAACCGGGGTAACTCAATCTTCTTTTTGCAGATACGTAAAAGGAAAATTACAAGCTCCTCTCTATCCTAAATGATAGCGGATACCAAACCCCAATTGTGATGCGGAATGGCGGAAAAAATAACACCAGATTGCGGTTGTTCAGGCTGTCTGTGATATAGTAGAGATAGCCGGAGCCATCGTCATATGCTTGCGAAGCGGAGTGTGTTCCACCAGCGCTCAGGATGAAGCCCGATGGAGGATAAACCAATGCCATATGTAGTGGGCCACTACAGTGAGGAACCATTGCAGCTTGCCTATAAGCGGAAAAGCGTTAACTATGAGCATAAGGAAACCTTCCACTCCCATCTGGGCATGGAGTTTTTGTGGATTCATCAGGGTAAGGGCACCATGATTGTCAATAACAACAGCTATCCCATCAAGCCGGGAATGCTCTGCATGTTCCAGCCCTGCCAGCTTCACCATCTGAGTTTGGATTATGCGGATAACCAATCCTTCGAACGGTCGGTGGTCATTTTTGAGCCGACCATGTTCGAGAGCCATTTTCAGAAGTGGCCGGTGCTGCACAGCTTTTTTCAGTTTATCCATCTGGGGAAGCTGCCCTTTCCGTGTATTTACGGGGTGGATGGCGGGGATGATTTGGAGCAATTGTTTGTTGACATGCAGCAGCGGCTGCCGTCTCTTCCCGAGAAGGACCGGAATGAGGAAGCCTCCTTATTTCTGGTGATCCTGTTCCGCAAGCTGAAGCAATTATGGGACAAGCAGGAGCTGTTGGACACCGATATGGAGAGCCGCCGGAAGAATCATCAGGTGGAGCATATCTTAAGCTGGATCGAGGCCAACTATACGGTGCCGTACAGTCTGGAGGAAATGGCCCAGGCGCTCCATTTGTCCCCGTACCATATCGCCCATTTGTTTAAGGCTGCCACCGGGATTACCATCTCCGATTATATAGCGACCCGCAGGATCCATCAGGCAGTCCAACTGCTGACCACTACCCACAAGCCTGTCTCTTTGATTGCAGAGGAGATCGGGCTGATGAACGGCTCTTATTTTTGCAGACTGTTCAAAATCCATATGGGGACCACCCCCTACCAATACCGTAAGAAGTGGATCGGCCAATAAGCCCGGATCCTCCGCCGTTGTTTGACCTCTTCCTGCAGCGGGTAAAAACGCCTATCCCAACAAGAGGAGGCGGATGGCCATGGAGCCCGTAAACGACCGCGAAATCAAAGAAACGCGCATTGAAAAAAAGACGGACAGCAGCGAAGTCATGTCCACCTTTATCAAGTACGCGGCGTATCTGATTATTTTCTTCGGGGTGCTCTATTTCCTGGTGCGGTATGTGTTTCCCATGTTCTAGTTGCCGCAAGGCGTAAGCTGGATGTGTTATGGAAGCTTCATCGGCCATCGGTGCCCCGCATAACGGCGGCATGGATGGCTTTTTGCATGTTGTTATAAACAGCTACGCGGCGGCAGGCAGCGTCATAGAAATCACGGCGCCCCCTTCCGGGCGGTTGCCTGCTGTGATGGCACCCCCGCAGCCCTCGACAATCGCCCGGGAGATAGCCAGCCCCAGCCCGGACTCCCCGTCCTTGCCCTTCACGAAGCGGTGAAACAGCATGGGCAACAGCTCCTCCGGAAACCCGCAGCCGTCATCGCTCACAGACAGACTAGCCTCTCCCTGCACAACGGCTACCCTTATCACAATACCCGTCCGTGCATAGCGCACTCCGTTGCTAGCCACATTCAGAAGCGCCTGGAGCAGCTTATCCCGGTCGGCCCGGATAATGGGTGCACCCTCATCGGGCAGCACCACCCGTACAGATAACCCTTTGGCGGCCAGCATGGGATTAATCCGTTCTACGGTCTCCCGGACCAGCTCCACCAACGGCACGGGCATTACCCGGAACAGATCCTCGGCGCTGTCCAGCTTGGCCAGGAGTGTCATCTCCATCACCAGCTTTTTCACCCGAACGCATTCGTTGACAATGATGTCCAAACCCCGCTCCACCTGCTTTCCTTCAAAAAGCCCGTCCCGGATTCCCTCCGCATAGCCCGAAATGGACATTAGAGGTGTTTTCAGCTCATGGGAGGCATTCTGGAAAAATTCCTTTTGCACCCGGATAAACCGGTTCAGCTCTCCTGCCATTTCGTAAACAGCTTGGGCAACAGCCCCAATCTCCCCGCCGCCGCGGACCAGCCGGACCTGGGCGAAGCGTCGTTCCTTCACCTTCTCCAATTCATCCTTCAGCAGCATCAGAGGGCGGATCAGCTTTCTTGTAAAAAGCAGGCTAAGTGCCGCCATTACCACTCCCCCGGCTGCGAAAATGATCAGAAGTCTGCGCAGCAGCTCCTGCTCGATGACCTTGATCCGGCTCACTGGTGTCAGCAGGGTAAGTGTACCGGTGGGGAGGGCCTCTACCCGGGAGACATAGGCGGTATCGGTGCCGTTCCAGATTTTCTCCAGATTCACAGAAGGGACCAAGGTGGAAGAAGAAGCAGCCACTGCAGGAGCCAATGGTGCAACGGACTCCTCCCATAGGCTGGCAGTCACCACATTGCCGTCCTTATCGGTCAGAATGGCTTTTACCTCGGAATAAGGGATGCTCATGCTCATGGGAATGCCTGTCGGGCTAAAATTACCGGCAACCGCAAAGGAGGAGACGGAAATCCGGAGGCTCCCATCCTCATCTGCGGGGGAAAGAGTGGTCACTGCAGACTCCCCCTGGCTTTGCGCAGGAAGGGGCGGGGCTTGAGAAGCCGCGTCTGGAACTCCAGATACAGCAGCCACTCCCAGCCTGGCGGTCATGGCGGCGCCCATGGTTTTGAGATCCTCCTTTTGCGCCCCGATAAAATGATCCATAAGCACAACATGAATTACCGCTCCGGTAACCGACAGCACCAGAATCAGCGATATGGCAAACGCAAGATTAATCTGATATACCAGCTTCAAGCTGCCCAGCCTCCCCGTTGATGCGGAATCTGTACCCGTGGCCCCAAACGGCCTCAATGGGCAGCTCCGGCATTTTTTTGCGCACCCGTTTGATCAGATGGTCTACGGCACGGTCACTGCCGAAATAGTCCCCGCCCCACACTAGCGTAAGCAGCTCCTCCCGGGTAAAGGCCCGGTTGGGGTGAAGCGCCAGCACATGCAGCAGCTCAAATTCCTTCATAGTCAGCTCCACCTCCTGCTGATTCCACAGAACCCTGCGCTCCTCCGGCAGTAGGTAAAGGAACCCAAAGGTCAACGGGCGGGAAGCGGCAGGCTGTACAGGCGCGGACAGCAAGCCGGGACTATTCTCCTGGGTCCGGTACCAGCGGTGCAGGAGCCGTTTGATGCGTGCGGTTAGCTCCCGGAGGCTGAAGGGTTTGGTCAGGTAATCGTCACTGCCCAGCTCCAGCCCCAGCACCTTGTCCACCTCGTGGTCCCGCGCGGAGATCATGATAATGGGCACCTCCGCCTCCCGGCGGATCAGCTGGCAAAAGGCGTAGCCGTCCATACCCGGCAGCATGATATCCAGTACCCACAGATCCGGCGGGTCCTTCCTCCATAGCTCCAGGGCTTCCTCTGCCGAGGCCAGTCCGGCTGTCCGGTATTGCTCCTTCACCAAGCACGCCTCCACCAGCTCCCGGATATGAGTATCGTCATCCACAACAGCGATATAATAAGGACGGTTCATGTCACAGCTCCGTTCTTGCAGGTTGGTTCCATTATAACAAGCCGCAGGGCGGACAGGCGGGCTGCCATTGTTTTTCCACAAATTCACCAATGGGGTGCCACACTCTTTCCGTACACTGGACATGCAAGACAAACCAGATGAAGGAGCTGTTTCAACCATGTCATTACCCATTGTTTTGGCCAAAAGCCTGTTATCCCTCACGCTGTTATCCGCTGCCGCTCCGGCAGGCGGGGAAATGATTGATGCATTCCCTGGCAAGGGAGAAGCCGGCGGTGTGTCTGCCGGGAGTGTGCACGTGACCCGTGCGGTAGCCGCTTATGACGGGACAAATGTGACCAAAACCGTTCTGGCTACGATTCCTGATCCGCTGGAGCTGGCCAAAACCTATGCGCCCGAAACCGTGGAGGAATGGACCCGGACATTGGAGCAGTGCAAGGAAACGGCAAAACTCCAGGTTTACCGGGTGCACCTTAACGAGACGGCTGAAGGGGAAGCGGAGGGAAATGTGACACTCCCGGTGGAAATTGCGATCCAGGCCATGCCGGCGGTGAGACTTGATGCCGAAGCGGAAGCGGCTCCGGATGAAGCTTCCCCGAAGCATGTATCCGTGGAAATCCGGCAGGCTGTGGTGCTGGAGGATGCCGCATTGGAAGGCGTGGAGCCCTTCTCCGTTCCGCCCGTGATGAGGGTGGTTCCCTTGGACGAAGGGATTGTGAAGGCACAGACTGCTGTGGCAAAAGCACTGGAGGCCGGAGGGAAAGATGAAATCCGTGCCGCACTTCAACAGCTGCTGACAGCGTACCAGAGCTTTTTGGCAGAAAAGTAAAAGTAAATGAGTTCTTCTTACGGCACCGCTTTCCTGCACTGGCAGGGGAGCGGTTTTTTTATAGTGGATGGAAGGGGTTGACATATGAATTAAAAATGTCATAATGATTATATCAATATTATGATATTAAAAGGATGGTATGGATATGGAACCCCTAAACCATGATGGCTTTGAAGACGAGAACGTGGATGAGAATGCGGGGAATTACACCTCCGCTCATTACCGGACCCCGGACGGCGCTCCGGCGGATATTGTGATTTTCACCATTTCCTCCCGGGAAAAG
Organism: Paenibacillaceae bacterium; assembly: GCA_029256065.1. Taxonomy (GTDB): domain Bacteria; phylum Bacillota; class Bacilli; order Paenibacillales; family NBRC-103111; genus Paenibacillus_AR. Next base: position 9,868 of record JAQSYT010000009.1, on the reverse strand, counting down.
GATACGGGCAAAAAAGCTCTGCCGGTGCGGGAGCTTCAGGTGCTGATGATCCGCCGGAAAAAATGGCCGCATGAGGGGCAATGGGCATTGCCCGGCGGCTTTTGCATGGAGACGGAGAGTATGTACGAATGTGCACTCCGGGAGCTTCAGGAGGAAACGGGTGTGGCCGATGTGCATATGGAGTATTTCAATGTGTACAGCAAGCCGGGAAGAGATCCGCGGGGGTGGATGATTTCCCATGCGTTTTTTGCGCTGGTCCGGGAGGAGGCGCTGGCTAGCAGGCAGGCGGCTTCGGATGCGGAGGATGTGCGGCTGATGACCGTCCGGGAGGCGTTGGCAATGGATCTGGCCTTCGACCACCGGGAGATTCTGGAGGACGCTCTTGGCAAGGTGAAGGAGAAAATGCTTACCACCACCATTGCCCGGGAGTTTCTGCCGGAGGAGTTTACCTTAAGCGAGCTGTACCAGGTGATCCAGGCGGTGGTGCCGGAGTTTGAGGAGCCTAATTTTATCCGCAAAATCACCTCCACCCAAAGCCGCAGGGGGATTCTCGAGGAGGCTGTGGGAGAGGATGGGCGGCTGCTTCTCTCCAACCGCTATTCCCAGCGGGCAGCCCAGCTTTACCGGTTTACGGATTCGTCGCCGCGGCTGTCGATCTATAGCTGAGGGAAAGACTCGTTTGGCTGCAAACATGAAGCGGAGGCGGTAAAAATGGATGCAGAGCTGCTGGACAAAATCAAGGGTGGGCTATTCGGTGTTGCCGCCGGGGATGCCCTGGGGGGTACCACGGAGTTTATGAGCGCCGCTCAGGTAAAGGCTGCCCATGGATTTCTCACGGAGATCATAGGCGGTGGTGTGTGGGGACTGGCTCCCGGCGAGGTGACGGATGACACCATGATGACCCTCTGTGTGGCGGAGGGGATTCTGGAGAATCCGGCGGAGCCAATGGGAACCATCGGCCGCCGGTTCCGGGAATGGTATGCCGGTGGGCCTAAGGATGTGGGCAATATCATCCGGCAGGTGCTGGAGCGGTATGAGGGCAATTGGTATGAGGCGGCTTTTGTGGCCCATCTGGATTTGGGGCAAAGCGCGGGCAACGGCTCACTCATGCGCTGTCTGCCTGCGGCGTTGGCGTATACCTCATGGAAGCGGGTGGAGAGCGTATCCCGCATCCAGTCGCGGATGACCCACTACGATGAACGCTGCGACGAAGCGTGTATCCTGTATAACCGGATGGCGTGGAGACTCCTGCAGGGGGAAGAGCTTTGTGATGTCATCCGGGAAGTGGTGGCCGGAACGGACTATGCGGTTGGTTTGGGCACGGAGCCGGCATGTGCTCCCAGCGGGTTTGTGGTAGACACCTTCCGCTGGGTGCTGTATCTGCTGCTGGACTCCGGCTCCTTCGGGGAAACCATCCAGCGGGCTGCCAATCTGGGGGGGGATTCGGATACCATCGGGGCGATAGCCGGTGGTTTGGCCGGCATTCATTACGGGTATGCAGGAATTCCGGAGCGGTACCGGGAGGCGATTCTGATCAAGAGCCGCTTAACTGCCGCGACAGAGGCGCTGTACCTGCTGCGCCAGGGTGGGGAAGAGGACGGCGGGGAAGTTGGGAATGTGCGGATGTGAGAAGGTGCGGTGAAAGTAGGGGGGGAACTGGGAATGTGTGGCTGTGAGAAGGTGCGGTGAAGGTAAGGGGAGCGGGAAAGAGTGGCACCTGCACCTACCATTTTCACTGCTGGCGATGGCCGCTGGGCAATGGGCGATTCTAACGGAAGCAGCGGCCGTTATTTGGCCCAAATCCAGCCTTCTCCGATTCTAACGGAAGTACAGGACCTTATTCGGTGGAAATAGGGGCAAAACCACCTCCCCCTAGCCAAATAAGGGCGCTCACTTCCGTTAGATTTTAAGGCAGCCAATTTTGAGCCAAATAAGAGCTGTGGCTTCTGTTAGGAGCTGCGAGGAAATTAGTACCCGCTTTTGCTGATAAAATCTCCACGGTTAGCTGATGCTTACGATGCCGGGCTTCCTTTGGGAAAGCCCTCAGGGAGTTTTGTCAGCAAATTAGCGGTACTTTATTTCGTCGCAGTCTCTTAGATCATCCGCCCGTTTATCCGCCCATCAAAAAAAACGCCTGTTGGCCAGCCGAACCACGCATGATGCATGGATTTGGCTGCCAGCAGGCGTTTATTCGTTTGACTGTTTGGGGTCACACAGAATCCCTCGGCTTCCCGGGAAGAACAACCGCGATCCGGTGGGCCATCTTATCATCCACCAGCTCCAGGAAGGTGCCGGGACCGGCATGCAGGACGTCCTGGAACCCCGCCTTGGGTTCTTCCCGGCTGAAGACCAGCGTATATTCGGTGCTCCCGAACCGGTAGTCCACCTGGAAGCCCGGCCAGCTGTCAGGGACGCACGGGTCCAGCACCAGCCGGCTGCCCCGGCGGCGGATGCCGAGAATCCACTCCAGGCCCACCTGGTACATCCAGCCCGCGGCCCCGGTGTACCAGGTCCAGCCCGCGTGGCCCCGGTGGGGCTCGGAGGTGTACACATCGGCGGCCATCACGTACGGCTCACCCGTATATTGCCGGACCTCCTGATCGGTCCGGGTATGGTTCACCGGGTTGAGCAGGTGGAACAGCTCAAACGCCTTGTCACCCTGCCCCAGCTTGCTCCAGGCGGCGATGCTCCAGATGACCCCGTGGGTATACTGGGCCCCGTTCTCCCGGATGCCCGGAGGATAACCCTGGATGTAGCCGGGGCTGGGGTCGGTTTTGTCGAAGGCGGGGGTCAAGAGCCGCGCCAGGGACAGCTCCCGGTCCACCAGCTCCCGGTCAAAGGAGCGCATGGCCTGCCAGGCCCTGTCCTCCGGGGCCCCCCCGGAGAGCACCGACCAGGATTGGGCGATAGCATCAATCCGGCATTCGTCGTTGCGGATGGACCCCAGCCAGGCGCCGGAGTCGGTGAAGGCCCGGCGGTACCATTGGCCGTCCCAGGCATGTTCATTGGCTGCCCGGAAGAGACTCTCCCGCCGTTCCCGGTACAGGGCGGCTCGCTCCCCATCTCCACGTTCGGTGCAGATACCCTCGAAGCGCTCCAGAATCTCCGCCAGGAACCAGGCCAGCCAGACGCTTTCGCCCCGGCCCTTGTCTCCGGCCAGATTCAGCCCGTCGTTCCAGTCGCCGACCCCGATCAGCGGCAGGCCATGCTCGCCGATGCGCGACAACGCTTTTTCGATGGCTTGCAGGCAGTGCTCATATATGGTGCCTGTCCGCCCGGAGAGGACAGTGGGCTCGTAACGCTCATGCTCCCCTTCCTTCAGAGGCTCGCTGACCAGATATGGGGCAAGCTCCGCCCATAGCGTCTGGTCGCCGGTATGCTCCGTATAACGGGAGGCCACATAGGGCAGCCACAGTAAGTCGTCGGAGAACAAGGTGCGGATGCCCCGTTCTGTTTCCTCATGCCACCAGTGCTGCACATCGCCCTCTTCATATTGATGGGCGGCATGGAGCAGCACCTGCCTGCGGGCAAATTCCGGCGCCGTATGCAGGAGTGCCAGCGTATCCTGGAGCTGATCCCGGAAGCCAAAGGCGCCGCCGGCCTGGAAGAATCCGCTGCGGGCCCATATCCGGCAGGCCAACGTTTGGTACAGGAGCCAGCCGTTCAGAAGCAGATCCATTTCCCGTGCGGGAGTGGATATCTTCACCTGGCGCAGCATGCCGTCCCAGTGCTGCTCCATCTCTGTCCAGGCCGCATCGCAGGCGGCACCTGCAGCGTACCGGCAGGCTAACGCCGCCGCTTCTGCTTCCGATGAGGCACAGCCCAGGAGAATCAGCACCTCCCGCTCTTCACCGGGGAGGAGGATCAGCTCCTGCCGGATGGCACCGCAGGCAGCGGCCTGCACCCCGGTCCGGTTAGATAAATGACTGCCTGCCAATCCCGCGGGAGCCTCCATCGTACCGTTGCGGCCGACGAATTCCAGCTGATCGGAGGTCCAGGTTTGACTCACGTCGTTCTCCCTGTTCCCGCCTTTCTCCCCAACTCTACTAGCCCTGGCGGTCTCTCCCGGATCCTTCAGCCCCCCAGGGAATATTCCAAGAAAAGCAGTGGCGTCCCGGAAGTGCTCCTGGTAGCGGTTTTGCGCGGTCAAAATGGAGGCCGCTTCATCCCTGCGCACGACGATATGGGAGGCGGTCTGCTGACGTCCCACCCCCAGTACCCACTCCGCGTAATAGGCTAATGACAGCTTCCGCTGCCGGGAGGAGGTGTTAGCCAGACGCAGGCGCATAATCTTCACCGGATCCTTCACCGGTACAAACAGCGTCAGCTCATGGCGGATGCCCTCCTGTTCATGGCGGAATACGGAGTAGCCCTGCCCATGGGTGACGGTGTACGGCTCCGGGTGTTTGCCGGGGGAAGGGGTTAAGGTCCAGAGGACACCCGATTCCTCATCCTTCAGATACCCCTGCTCGCCGGGAGGATCCAGCACCGGGTCATTGGACCAGGGGGTGAGCTTGCACTCCCGGCTGTTGCGCCAGAAGGTATAGCCGGTCCCCAGCTCCGTAACCAGCGTCCCAAAATCGGGATTGGCCAGCACATTGGTCCATGGACCCGGCAGGTGCCGTCCGTCCGCTATGGTGAGACGGTATTCCCGGCCGTCAGGCGTAAAGCCGCCCCAGCCGTTGAAGAACAGCAGCTCCTTCGGGTCCGTTGCTGCTAAGGAAGGCAGCAAGCCACCGCCCGGAATACCCCCGCTCCCCGCTGCATAACGGTGGTCAACCCCACCAGGAACTCCCGGCTTCAGCAGCGCCTCAGCGGTCCCGTTAGCCCTGTCCGGTATGTGGCCGGATTTGCCGGTCGGGGGCGAAGCTCCATCCCGTGGAGCAGCCACGCCCGGCCCGCTCTCGGCAGCCCGCTCAGGCTGCCGTCCCCCGGCTGCGCCAGCCTCAACCCCGCCGCCTGCGGGGCGCACCAGCGCCAGTGCCGGACTGTCGCCGCGCAGAGCCCGCAGCTGGGAGGCCAGGCTGGGCCCGCCAGCCTGGAGATTCACCCGGGCGACTGCATCCAGCAGCAGCCGGTCCTCCTCCGTCAGACGGTGGACGGGAATTACATGGATGCCGGAAACACCATGCCCGAAGCGGTCCACACCATGCTCCGCCGCCCGCTGCAGCGCCTCCTGCAGATCCTGCTGGTACCCGTCCCGGGACAAATTCAAGATGACCAAATCATAAACCAGCCCCAGCCGCCGGGCATATTCATGTCCCGTCAACTGCTTGATCACAAAAGGCAGATGGCTCTTGTCGCCGATCTGCACCACCATCACCGGGCGGTCGCCGGAAATGCCGAAGGACCAGAGGCCGGATTGGCCTTTCACATTAGCCGCAACCGCCTCCCGGCGGTCATTCCGCAGCGGCGGGGTATAGAGCATCAGCCCCGCCAGCCGCTGGAATAAGGCCGCCTCCCGGCCGTCCAGCTGGAGGCTGCGAAGCTCGATCCGGCTGCGGTTCCAGGCCAGCCGGAATGCCCTGTCCGCCTGCTGGGCGGAAGCCAGCCGGGCGGCGGCTTCCACCGCATCCTGGCGCTCATCCGCCACCGCGGTTACCGCATACAGCACCGCCTTGCCGCCGGGCTCAAGCTCTACCCGGCGCCTCATGATGAAGGCGGGGTCCGCCACCGAGCCGGTTTTGGCCTTCAGCCGGCTTTTGGCGCATTGGGGCTCCGCCAGAGTATAGCCCCGGCCCACAAAAGCCGCCCGGTCCGTTTCAAACTCCACCGGACCCAACGACTGCCCCTCTGCCGCCAGCAGATGGGCGGACCAGAGGGAGCGGTCCTTCACTGTCCGCGGCCGTCTGCCTGCCACAAGACAGCCCGTCTCCTCATCGTAGGCGGTGCGGACGAACAGCTTGCTGAAGGCAGGGTGGGCATCATCTGCAATGGGGCTGGACATAGCCAGCTCCATGAAGGTGGTAACCTCCAGCACCTTTTTGTCCCCGCTGTGGTTAACCAGAGTAATTCTCCGAACCTCCGCATCCGACTCCGGGGAAACGGCGATTTCCATCTTGGTCTCCACCTGTCCGTCCCGCCGCTGGAAAACCGCCTTGTCCAGCTCGAACCGGATCAGGCCCTCGTCCGGCTCTACCCGGGCCGGCTGGTAGGAGGGGGACCATAGCCTGTCTTCATTCACATCCCAAATATATACCCCGTTGATCCACGAATCCCGGACCGGCTCTTCGCGCCAGCGGGTGACGGACAAGCCGTCCCAGCAGCTGTAGCCTGCACCGCTGGCGGTGACCATGGTCATGAAGCGGCCGTTGGACAGCAGACATACCTCCGGCACGGCCGTATGGGGGGAGCGGAGCTCCCGGACGGAAGCCGTATCCACCGGCGGCTTCTCCTGCCGGGGAGTGGAACGGTACATCTCCGGGTGGCGGATCCACTTGGGCCGCGACGGAATCCGCTCCTGCAGCAGCAGCTCCGCCGCCTGCACCTCCTTGCTCTTATGGAACCGGTCATACATGGTCCGGGGCAGCAGCAGATTGCCTAAGGTCAGCAGGCTCATGCCCTGATGATGGGCCATGAAGCTGCGGATCACCATATGGCGGCTGCCTCCGGGCATCCGGCGGGGCGTGCAGTCGATGGCCTCGTAGAAGCCGTATTTGCCCCGGGCCCCCCATTCCTCCATCTCATGCAAGGCGGCGATGCCCCGGTCCTTGGAGAAGGGCAGGGACATGACGGTGGCGTATGGCGCCAGCACCAGATCCTGCTCCAGCCCGCGCTTAAAGCCCAGACCCGGAACCCCGAAGGCCCGGTACTGGTAGTTCATCTGGTAATCGAAGGCGTAATAGCCGGATTCCGAGATCCCGAAGGGCACCTTCCGCTGCCGGGCATATTCGATCTGCCGGTCCACCACAGCCTGATAGGTGCTGTCCCACAGGGTATCCCGGTAGGTTTTCATAAACAGCCATGGCATCAGATATTCGAACATGGTTCCCGACCAGGAAAGGAGCAGCGGATGGCCCCCCGATTTGGTCAGCGTCCGCCCCAGCACGTTCCAGTGGGAGACGGGCACCTGGCCCATGGCAATGGCGACAAAGCTGGCCTGCCGGGCCTCCGAGGCCAGAAGATCGTACAGCACATTATCCCGTTTGCCCTCTTTTACATGGTAGCCCAAGGTGAACAGATTGGTCTTCCCGTCCAGAAGCGGCCGGAAATTGGTATCCCGCGCCAGCGATTCTATCCGCGCCGCCAGACGGGTACCCCGGTTGCGGACTGTGGATCGCCGGCCGATATGAGGCGTCAACTCTTGGGCGAAGGCCACCTGAAATTCATCCTTAATCCGGGGTCTTCTCCGGTCCGGCATTAGGTCGTTCATGCCCAAGTGCCCGTCGGTTTCCATCCATTCCAGAAGCCCCTCCCGGGCGGCGATCAGGCACACAGCCAGGTTGCCCGAATCCACGGTGGACACATAAACCGGATTCAGCGGGGCCAAATTTGTGGTGTCATACCAGTTGTATAGGTGGCCCTCCCATTTTTCCATTTTCTCAATGGTGCCGATTGTCCGCTCCAGCCGTTCGATCATCCCCGGCGTGTCGATAAACCCGAAGTCCCGGGCGGCCAGCACACAGGTCAGATACAGCCCGATATTGGTAGGGGAGGTGCGGTGGGCGACTCCTTTGTCCCCTTCCATCTGGACATTGTCCGGGGGCAGGTAGGAGTCCCCCTCCGTCACATATGCTTCATAAAAGGCCCAGATGTCAGCGGAGAGCTTACGGAGCTCCTGTTCCTCATCCCGGCTGAAGACCGGCTTCCCGGTTTCCGCCTCACGGTCCAGCCACTGGACCAGAAGAGGCGCCAGTCCCCACAGAACCACGGCAATCAAGCCAGCCAGCTGCAGCGCATCCAGACTCCCCCAATTCCCGTCAGCGGGGAAAAAAGCCCAGCGTCTGCCTTCCCCGGCAAAGCCTCCGGCGCCCCATTCTCCGTCTGCCGGAGCCTGCCGGCCCAAGAATATGCTTGCTGCCATCAACACAATGGCGATGTAGCCTCCGGTCATGCCGATAAGCGCAGGCCGGCCTTTTTTGCCGCTTTGGCGCTCCACCTCGGATTGGCTGACCCATTCCAGCAGTCTGCGCCGGGACACGGCGATCCGGTACAAGGTCCGCACCACCGCATCCAGCAGCATGATAGCTTGAAAAGGCAGTGTGATAAAAGCGAGGACGCATTGGACCAAGGTATTAAGCAGCCCCTTTGGGCGGTAAACCAGGGTATGCAGCGTCAATAGCTGGCGGACAAAAGGCGCAAACAGCGTCAGCAGCACCAGTCCGAACCAGCGCCAGGGGGAGCCTGGCAGCACCGGCACCGCCAGAATAGCGATGGCCAGAAGCATTGGTGACAGCAGACTGCGCCTCAGATTGTCTATGATCTGCCAACGGGTTAAGGGCGTCAGGTCGGCGGGAATCCGTTCTCCGTCGGCATTTTTGGCATGCCGCCTCAGCCAGGGCAGCAGCTGCCAATCTCCCCTCGTCCACCGGTGCAGCCGCTTCTGGTGGGACAGGAAGGTGGACGGGCAATCGTCGATCAGCTCAATATCCGAAAGAAAGCCTGCCCGCAGGAAGCCGCCCTCCAGAAGGTCATGGCTTAGCACACTGTTCTCCGGGAAGAGATTTCCCAGGACGGTATGGAAGGCATCTACATCGAAAATTCCCTTTCCGGTAAAAATCCCCTGGCCCATAGCATCCTGGTAGGGGTCGGAAACGGCGAAGGCATATGGATCCAGCCCCGGCTCTGCTGACCAGATGGAGGCCAACCGGGACTTTCGCGCGCTTTCATAGGTCATGCCGATTCTCGGCTGGAGCACGCCGTGTCCCTCTGCCACCCGGGTCCCGCTTGCATTAAGCCGGGGGCGGTTGTAGGGCAGATGGATAGCCCCGATCATCCGCCGTCCCGATTCCAACGGCAGCCGGGTATCCGCATCCAGGGTAATGATATAGCGGATGCGGGAGAGCACGGAGCTGTCTCCGGCTATGGTGCTGAAGCTGGTGGAGGCACCGCCCTTCAACAGCCGGACAAATTCCACCAGCTTTCCCCGCTTGCGCTCCCAGCCCATCCACACCTGCTCTGCTTCATTCCATTGGCGGCTGCGGTGGAACAGGTGGAAGGTAGTATCCGGGTAGCGGCTGTTCAGCTTCTCAATTTCCCCGGCAGCCTGCTTTAGCACCTTCTCATCCTGGGGCAGCCGCTCCTTGTCCGCATCCCGGAAATCACTCAATATGGCGAAGCGGATGTTCGGATCCCGGTTGGCCAAGTAGTGCAGCTCCATCCGTTCCGCTGTGGCAACGGCATCCTCGGGGCTGGACCAGATGACGGGAATCACCACCATGGTGGCGGCTTCCTCCGGAACCCCTTTGGAAAAATCATATCGTAAAAGGCGGGTTGGCGTTTTGACCCGCTCAATCAGCCAATGGAGGGCAGTGACGGCATATTCACTGGCAGGCAGGGCAGCCAGCAGCACAACGGCCACCCAACCGCCAAGAGAGAGTGTGCCTGCGCTCCGTCCGATCCAGAGGGAGGCTAAGGCCAACGCCGCTGCGAAGGCCAGCACCATAAGCTGCAGGTACAGGCCGGTGGCCCGGCTTTTGATCGCCGCCTCCGGCAGAGCGCCGGCTTTGCCGCACTGCCGGAGCGCCTTCTGCAGGGCCTTCAAGCCCCGGCCCTCCAGCAGATAGTAGGCGGCGCAGCTGTCCCGGGTAAGCAGGCTCTCGCCATGCTCTCCGTTTGCCGCAGCTGCCTTGTGGGACTCGCTGTGCCCGTTTGCCGCCACGGCATCACGGTGACCACCAGCAGCGGCTGTTGCCCCGGTTGCCTCCCG